>NZ_JBFTJR010000042.1:0-49992 GCF_056395525.1 Caulobacter sp. 10L414 | reverse complement strand
GTGGCCATGCTGTCGTCCAAGGGCGCGGCCGGCGTCACCGGCGCGGGCTTCATCACCCTGGCCGCAACCCTCTCGGTCGTCCCCAGCGTCCCCGTCGCCGGCATGGCCCTGATCCTCGGCGTCGACCGCTTCATGAGCGAGTGCCGCTCGCTGACCAACTTCATCGGCAACGCCGTCGCCACCGTCGTCGTCGCCCGCTGGGACAAGGCGCTGGACAAGGAGCAGCTGGACGCCGCCCTGGCCGGGCGCGCCGCCCCGCTGGACGCCGAGCCGCTGCCGGCTCCGGCGCCGGCCGAATAGACCCCTCCCGCAACGGGGCCGCCCGCAGGCGGCGGCCCTTCCGTCCCTTCGTCTCCCTCCCGCGCCATGCGCGGGAGGCGGGGAGAACACGCCCATGCGCATGCTTTTCGCCACCACGGCCCTCGCGGCCGTCAGCGCCGCCGGCGCGGCCCACGCCGAGGACGCCGACCTGGCGCTCCTGAAGGCCCAGATCCAGGCCATGCAGGCGCGGATCGACGTCCTGGAACGCCAGGCCGCCGTTCCGACCGCGCCCCCCGCGGTCGTCCAGCCCATGGCCCAGCCCGCCCCCCAACCGCTTGCCGCGCCCACGCCCGCCGCACCGCCCAAGCCCGAGCCGATGCGGTGGGAGAACGCGCCGCGCTTCACCGATCCCTCGGGCGCGACCTTCAAGCTGCGCGGCCGGATCCTGCTGGACGCCGTCGACGCCACCGCCCGGCGCGACGGCCTGGCCGACTATCACGCCCGCCAGTTCAAGGCCCGGCAGCTGTTCCTCGGCGTCGAGGGGCAGAACGGCCGCTGGGGCTATCGCCTGGAGGGCGGCGCGGTCAGCGGCGGCGCCTGGGGCTGGGACGACGCCATCATCGACTATCGTCTCGACAAGCAGACCAGTCTCCTGATCGGCAACCAGAAGGCCGCCTCGCTGGAGGGGCTGACCTCGTTCAAGTCGATGACCTTCATGGAGCGCGGCGCCTTCGGCGACGTGATCGACGCCGGCTACGCGCTGTCGCTGCAGGCGGTGCGGACCGGGACGAACTGGTCGCTGTGGGGCGCGCTGCAGGGCGACAACATCAACCGCACCGACGCCGTCGGCGGCTATGATCCCAACCAGGCGGTCGAGCRCCTGGGGGCCACGGTGCGCGCCACCTGGTCGCCGCAGCTGTCGCCGGACGACCGCCTGCACCTGGGGGCCTGGGTGCGGCGACGCGACCGGGGCGGGGAGACCGGCTTCACCTATTCGGCGGCGGCCAACACCGCCTTCCGCCCGCAGGCGTCGAGCGGCGCGACCCTGTTCTCGACCGGCGCGGTCGGCGACGGCGACACCACGCTGGGCCTCGAGGCGGCCTGGGTGCATCACGCCCTGTCGCTGCAGAGCGAGGCGGCCAGGATCCGGGTCGACCGTATCGGGACCGACGTCAGCCAAACCCTGGGCGGACCCAACTTCGACATCGTCACGGCCTACGGCTCGGCCAGCTGGTTCGCGACGGGCGAGACCCGGCCCTACAACCCCAACGGCTCGTTCGGGCGCATCCGGGTGGCCCATCCGCTCGACCGCGGCGGCTTCGGCGCGCTGGAGTTCGCCGCCCGCTACGACTACGCCGACTTCAGCGACATGGGCGCCAACGGCGTCGCCGCGCTGAGCGCGCAGACGGGCCTGGCCACCGCCGGGACCTATCGGGCGGTGACGCTGGGCGCCAACTGGTACCCCTACGCCTATGTCCGGCTGAGCGGGAACCTGACGCGCGCCAGGATCGACAACCGCCCGGTCGCCGGCGCGCAGCTCGACGCCGACGTCACCGTCGCCCAGGCGCGGCTGCAGCTGGAGTTCTAGCGGCGAGCGGCCAGCACCGTTCGCAGGAAGCCGATCGTCGCGCCCACCGCCGCCTGGGCGGGCGGGGCCTCGCGCAGGGCTTCCAGCACCATGAAGTCGTGGATGGCGCCGACCATCCGCAGCGCCGTGACCTCGACGCCGGCCCGCATCAGCTTGCGGGCGTAGGCCTCGGCGTCGTCGCGGGTGACGTCGGCCTCGGCGGTGATCACCAGCGTGGGCGGCAGGGCCGAAAGGCGGCGCAGCGGCGTGTCGAGCACGAAGGCCGGCGTCTCGTCGTCGGGGCTCGCCGCCAGGCAGGCCTCGCAGTAGCGCAGGTCGTCGGCGGTGGGCCCGGGCCCTTCGGCGAAGGCCTGGCTGGAGGCGCTTTGGCCGACCGGCGCGGTGATCGGGCACAGCAGGGCCTGGCCCGCCAGCGCCGGGCCGCCGGCGATCCCCAGCCTCAGCGCCAGGACCGCGGCGATCGTGCCGCCCGCGCCGTCGCCGGCCAGGGCCAGGCGGCCGGTGTCGAGGCCCAGGCTTGCGGCGCGCTCAATGAGCGCCAGCAGCGCGGCGTGGGCCTGCTCGACCTGGGCCGGATGCCTGGCCTCGGGCGCCAGGGCGTAGCCGACCTGCACGACGGCGGCMGCGGCGCCCAGCGCCAGGCGTCGCATCAGCCGCTCGTGCGTGCTTGCGCCGCCCATGATCCAGCCGCCGCCGTGCAGATAGAGCACGACCGGCAGGGCGCCGGCGTGGCCCGGCGGACGCAGGATGCGGACCGGCAGCTGCTGGCCGTCGGCAAGATGCAGCACCAGGTCGAGGACCTCCGCCTCGGGCAGGTCCGACTGCGGGGCCTGGGCCAGGGCGAAGGCTTCGCGCACGGTCGCCAGCGGCTGGTCGCGCAGGGGCGGCGCGCCGCGGTCCTGGCGCTCGTCGACGAACTGCTGGGTGACGGGATCCAGCACCGGATGAGCCGAGCCGGGGGTCAGCACCGGGCCGGCGGAGGGGGCGTTGCGGGACAAGGCGGGGTCCTCAGGCCAGGGCCGCGTCGGCCAGGCCGATCGAGGTCGCCTGGTCGCGCTGGTGCATCCGCCGCCAGACCAGCGGGCTGGTCTCGAAGGCCCGGCGGAAGCGGTTGGAGAAGTGGGCCTGGTCGGCGAAGCCGCAGGCGGCGGCGATCTGGCCCAGCGGCTCGTCGGTCTCGACCATCATCTGGCGGGCGCGTTCCAGGCGGCGCTGGATGATGTGCTCGCGAGCCCCGCCGCCGTAGCTGACGGCGAACGCGCGCGAGAAGTGGCTGACGCTGAGGCGGACCAGGGCGGCCAGGTCCGACACCTTGACCGGCGCGTCCAGATTGGCGGCGAGGTGGGCGTCGACGCGGCGGACCTGCCAGGGGGCCAGGCCGCCGGTGACGGGCGCGGGGCGCGCGTCGTTCAGCAGGCGCTTGCCCTCGCGCTGCACCAGCTCGATCGCCTCGCGCACCCGGCGCTCGGCGGCCAGCCGGTCGTCGCGGGCGGCGGCGCGGGCGTCGGCCAGCAGGCCGGCGATCAGGTCGGGCAGGGCGCCGGCCTGCAGGTCGATGACGCGATCGAAGCCGGACGCGGCGGCGACGGGGATCATGGGTTCGAAAGACATGGCGACGTTCCTTTCAGCGCCCGGCTCGCCGCCGGTGTGAAACTACGATGCCAAGGTCCTCCGCTGAGCGTGAGTTAAGCCTTGTGTAGAGTTGTTAAGCGGGAAAACGTCAGGAAAATCAGTCTTCTGTAGAAGTGTTGCGAGGTGCGTTCAGGTGGCGCCCAGCAGCGCCCGGGCGGCCTGGCGATCGGGACAGCCGGGAACGTCGGGCAGGGCCTCCAGCGCCTCGCGCACTCGGCCCGGCTCGGCCAGGGAGATAGCGGTCCGCAGGGTCCAGGCGCCGGCGTTCTGGGCGCGGGCCAGGTCGAGGGCCGCGTGCAGCCGATCCTCGCGCCGCGCCGGATCGCCGGTCATGGCCGAAAGGCGCATCAGCTCGGGCCTGACCCAGGTGGCGGGCTCGTCGTCCAGCCTGGCCAGCATGGCGGCGTCGACCAGCCCCGCGTCCGAGGCGGCGAAGCACTCGACCTGCATCGGGAAGGCCTCGGCCGGCGCGCGCGCCGAAGGATCGAGGGCGGCCAGATAGCCCTGGCCCCAAAGCTCCCAGAACCGCACGCCGCGGCCGCGCGCCCGCTCCAGCAGGCGATCCGTCCAGTGACGGGCCAGGTCGGCCCGCCCGGTCCACAGGGCGACGGGCACGGCGCCCACGGCCAGGCCGTAGCAGATGGTCAGGTCGTGGTCGGTGGCCAGGGCGGCGTCGGCCGTCTCCTGGGCCAGGCGCAGGGCCTGCGCGGACTCGCCGCGCAGCCACAGGATCCGCATCTTCAGGGCATGGGCCGCGACCGTGTCGTTGACCTGGGCGTGGTTGGCCTGGTTGGCCACCACCGGGCCGGTGTGGGTGGCGATCACCCGCTCGACCAGCGCCAGGGCCGTGCTCTGGTCGCCCGAGAAGTGGTGGCGCAGGGCCTGCATGTGGTCGGCGGTCTGCAGGGCGGCCGGATCCCCGACGGCCCGGGCGATGTCCTGGAAGCTGTCGGCGAACACGGCGCAGTCGGCGTAGCGGCCGGCCAGGATGGCCTGGGCCCAGCGGCCCCAGCCGGCCCGCAGCCTCAGGCCCGGATCGTCCAGCGCCTCGGCGATCGTCAGGGCGCGGGCGAAGGCCGTCTCCATGGCCGTCGTCGGGCCATGGGTGTGCCACAGGGCGTGGCCTTGCGCGGTCAGCAACTCGACCTCGTCGGCCGAGCCGGCCAGGCCGGTGTCGGCGATCCTCTTCAGCGCCGTCTCGACCAGGGTCAGGAACTCGCGCGGCAAGCTGAGATGGAACCAGAGCGCCGCCGAGACCACGGTCAGGCGGATGGCCAGCGGCAGGTCGCCGGCCGGCGAGAAGGCCCAGGCGAGGGCGGCGCGCACGTCGTCGACCAGCCGGCTCTTCTCGGCCAGCCATTCGCGGCGGGCGCGGCCCTCCCAGGCGCTGTCGGTGTCGGCCAGCTGCGCGCAGCAGTATTCGGCGTGGCGTCGGGCGGTCTCGCCGGCGTCCGGGCGCGCGGCCAGGGTCTCGCGGGCATAGGCCCGCGTGGTGTCGAGCAGGCGATAGAGGGTGGCCGGCCCCGAGGCGTCGACGGCCAGCAACGACTTGCGCGCCAGGGCGGTGACGACGTCGAGCACGGCGTGACGGTCCAGGCTATCGTCGGCGGCGACCTCGCGGGCGGCCTCCATCGGGAAACCGCCGGCGAACAGGCTGAGGCGGTCCAGCACCGCGCGGCCGTCGGCCGGCAGCAGGCCGTAGCTCCAGTCCAGCGTGGCGCGCAGGGTCTGCTGGCGGGGCAGGGCGGTGCGCCGGCCCTTGGTCAGCAGGTCGAAGCGGTCGTCGAGATTGGCGGCCAGCTCGGCGGCGCTCATCATGTCGATGCGGGCGGCGGCCAGTTCCAGCGCCAGCGGCATGCCGTCCAGCCGGCGGCAGATCTCGGCCACGGCGCCGGCGTTGGCGTCGGTCAGGGCGAAGGCGTCGTCGCTGGCGCGGGCGCGCTCCACGAACAGCTGCACGGCCGCGAAGCCGGCGGCGGTGCGTGCGTCGACCGTTTCGTCCGTCGGCGCGGGCAGGGTCTGCAGGCGGTGCACCCACTCGCCCTCGGCCCGCAGGGCCTCGCGGCTGGTGGCCAGCAGCAGGGTTTCGGGCGCGGCCTGGTGGATGGCCTGGGCGAGGTCGGCGGCGGCGTCGACCACGTGCTCGCAGTTGTCCAGCACCAAAACCGCAGGAGCCTGCGATAGCCGCGCGACGACGGCGGCCAGGGCCTCGCGGCCCGAGCCGGGCAGGTCGAGGGCGGCCGCGCAGGTTCCGGCCACGAGCTCGGACTGGGCGACGGGTGCCAGGTCGACGAACACCCAGGGCAGGCCCTGGGCCTGGGCCACGCGCTCGGCGACGGCGGTCGCCACCGTCGTCTTGCCGATGCCGCCGGGCCCGATCACCGTCATGAAGCCGCGCTCGGGCAGCAGCTGGACCAGGCTGTCGACGATGGCGTCGCGCCCGACGATGCGCCGTGCGGCGCTCCGGGGGCGGGCCGTGGCGGGCGGCGGGAGCGGCGACGCGGCCGTTGCCGCGTCGGGACGGGTGACGGGGGCGACGAAGCGATAGCCGCGCCCCTGCTCGTTGAGCACGTAGCGGGCGCCGTCGCGGCCGTCGCCCAGCGCCTTGCGCAGGCCCGCGATGTGGACGCGAAGGGTGCTCTCGTCGACCACGACGTCGGCCCAGACCCGCGCCAGCAGCTGGTCCTTGCTCAGGAGGCCGCCGTCGGCGTCGATCAGGGCCAGCAGGATGTCCAGCGCCCGGCTGCCGATCGCCACCGGCTGGCCGCCCGCGCTCAGCAGGCGCCGTTCGCGATCGAGCGTGAACGGGCCGAAGGCGAGGGAGCAGGCGGCGGAGATCGTGGACGGCATGCGGGCGGTTTCGCGCGGATTCGTTTGGCGCCGATAGAACTAATCTTGCGCGAAGGCGCGACGAAGGCCGCCGTCAGCCGCCGAGATAGGCCGCGTTCACCGCTGGATCGGCGGCGATCTGCGCGGCGGTCCCCTGAGCCACGATCCGGCCGCCGCTGAGCACATAGGCCCGGTCGGAGACCGACAGCGCCAGCCCGGCCATCTGGTCGACGATCAGCAGCGTCAGGTCCTGGTCGCGCAGGTCGCGGAAGGCGGCGAAGATCTCGTCGATGACGCGTGGGGCTAGGCCCAGCGACGGCTCGTCCAGCAGCAGCACCTTGGGCCGGCTCATCAGGGCCCGGGCCAGGGCCAGCATCTGCTGTTCGCCGCCGGAAAGCAGGCCCGCCCGCTGGTGCAGGCGTTCGGAGAGGCGCGGGAAGCGGGCCAGCATCTCCTGGGTGCGGGCTTCCAGGTCGCGGCGGTCGAGGAAGGCGCCCAGGCGGATGTTGTCGCGCACCGTCAGTTCGGGGAACACCTGCCGGCCCTCGGGCGACAGCACCACGCCGCGGCGCACGCGCTCGTTGGCGGAAAGGCCGTTCAGCAGACCGCCCTCGAAGGCGACCTGGCCCTCGGCGGCGGGGTGCAGGCCGGCGATCACCCGCATCAGGGTCGACTTGCCCGCGCCGTTGGCGCCCAGCAGGGCCACGGCCTCGCCCTGGCGGACCTCGATCTCGACGCCCGACAGCACGGGGGCGGCGCCATAGCCGGCGGTCAGGTTGACCACGCGCAGGGCGTCCAGGCGGCTGACGGGGCCGCGGTCGACGGGCGCCGAGGCCGGGGCCGCGCCGAGATAGGCCGCGCGCACCGCCGGATCGGCCTGGATGTCGCCCGGCGTTCCCTGCGCGATCTGCACGCCGGCGTTCAGCACGACGACGGCGTCGGACACGCCCATGACCAGGCCCATGTCGTGCTCGATCAGGCCGACGGCGACGCCGGCGCGCGCGATGTCCTTCAGCAGCATGGCCAGGAGGCGCTTGTCCTCCTGCGACAGGCCGGCGGCTGGTTCGTCCAGCAGCAGCACGTCGGGATCCAGCGCCAGGGCGCGGGCGATCTCGACGAGGCGGCGATCGACATGGGCCAGGTCCCCGGCGGGGATCGTCGGGTCGCCGGCGTAGCCGCAGGCGGCCAGCAGGGCGCGGGCGCGGTCACGCTGGGCCTTGGCGGCGAAGCGGGCCAGGGGCGCGCCGAGGCGGCCCCGGCGGGTGGCCAGCAGCACGTTGTCCTCGACGCTGAGGCTCTGGAACACCTGCGAGGTCTGGTAGGAGCGCGCCACCCCGGCGCGCGCGGCGGCGAAGGCCTGGCGGGGCAGGGGCGCCGCGCCCAGCAGGCAGCGGCCGTCGGTGGGGCGATAGAACCCGCTGAGCAGGTTCATCACCGTCGACTTGCCCGCGCCGTTGGGGCCGATCAGGGCCGTCACCCGGCCCGGCGGCAGCGAGAAGCGGGCGCCGTCCAGCGCGCGCAGGCCGCCGAAGCGCATGCCCAGGTCTTCGGCCTGCAGGGCGGCGCGGGGGCGATCGGCCAGCAGGTCGGCGAGCGTCGTCGTGCTTCCGGGGATCAGGGCGGCGGCGGGCCTTCGTTTGAAGGGCAGGGCCTCCCAGAGGCCGGCCAGCCCTCGCGGCACCAGCCACAGCACCACCATCAGCAGCGCTCCGAACACCAGGATGCGATAGGCCTCGAACCCCGACAGCAGCTCGGGCAGCAGGCCCACGACCAGCGCGCCCAGCAGCGGACCCAGCCGCCCGCCCGATCCGCCCAGCACCACCACCAGCACGAACAGGATCGACTGGGTCAGGTTGAAGGTCTGGGGCGTGACGAAGCCGGCCATCGGCGCGAAGAGGCCGCCGGCGGCGCCGGCGAACAGAGCCGAGAGGGCGAAGGCCAGGGTGCGGATGACGGTGGGGTTCAGTCCCACCGAGGCGGCGGCGACGTCGGTGTCGCGCACGGCCCGCATGGCCGCACCCCAGCCGCCGGCCGACAGGCGCGCGAAGATCGCAAGCGAGGCGGCCGCCACGGCCACCGCCAGCATGGCCATGCCGTTGGCGTCCAGGGCGGCGCCGAAGAGACTGGGCGGGGCGATGTCGAGAATGCCGTTCTGGCCGCCGGTGATCTCGCGCAGCTCCACCAGGCCATGCTCGACGATCAGGCCAAAGGCGATGGTCACCATCGCCAGGTACGGCCCCTTCAGGCGCAGGGCGGGAATGGCCATCAGAGCGCCGACGCCCCCGGCCAGAAGCGCGCCCAGCGGCCAGGCGATCCAGAAGCTGACACCGAGCCGCGTGGTCAGCACCGCCACCGCATAGGCGCCGATGGCGTAGACGCCGGCATGGCCGAACGACATCTGGCCGCTCAGGCCCACCAGGATGTTCAGGCCCACGCCGACGATGGTCAGCAGCGCGATCTGGCCCAGGACGAAGGCGTAGTAGCTGTCGAGCACGCCGGCCAGCACGAGGGCGACGACGACCGCGCCCAGCGCGGCCAGGGTGGAGCCGAAGGAACGCATACTCATACCTTTCGCACCTCGGCCCGGCCGAGCAGGCCGTCGGGGCGCAGGGCCAGGGCCAGGATCACCAGGCCGAAGGTCAGCATCTGGGTGTAGCCCGAGCCCAGCACGCTGGCGGACGCGGCCTCGACCACGCCGAACAGGACGCCCGCGGTCATGATCCCCCACGGGTTCTTCAGGCCGCCGAGGATGGCCACGGCGAAGGCCTTGAGGCCCAGGACCACGCCCATGTCGGGCTGGATGGTGAACAGCGGCGCGACCAGGGCGCCGGCCATGCCGGCCAGCGCCGAGGAGACGGCGAAGGCCGCCGCGATCATCGCGCTCACGGGGATCCCCATCAGGCTGGCGGCGTCGCGGTTCTGGGCCACGGCCAGGACCGCCGTGCCCAGCAGGGTCTTGCGGCTGACCCAGTGCAGGGCGCCGGCGATGGCCAGGCCCACGACGGGGATCAGCAGGTGCAGCGGATAGACGCCCAGCGACGCGCCGCCGACGCTGACCGACGAGGCCGTCAGGATCGAGCTCAGGCTGCGCGGCTCGGTGCCGAACAGGAACAGCGTGGCGTTGTCGGTGACCAGGCCCAGGGCGACGGTGGCCATCAGCCAGGCGTCGGACCTGCGCTTGAGGAACGGTCGCACCGCCAGCCCCTCGACCAGCAGGCCATACAGGCCGCACAGCGCGATGGTCGCCGGCGCGGCCAGCAGGACGGGCCAGCCCAGCGTGCGTTCCAGCGTGAACAGCAGCACCGCGCCCAGCATGGCGCTGGTCCCTTGCGCGAAATTCAGCGCGCCGCAGACCGAGAAGGTGATGTGGAAGCCCAGCGCGATCAGCCCGTACATGCTGCCGAGCGCCAGGCCGCTGAGGAGGGGAGCCAGGAGATCCATGGCCTAGCCGCGCTGGACCGGCACGATGGCGTCGCCCTCGAAGCGGGCCCAGACATAGTCGTTCTGCGTCAGGGCGTCGTGGCGGCCATCGGCGAACGGGCGCTCGTAGGTCTTGATCAGGCCCTCGTAGCGGTCGATGGCGGAAAAGCCCTTGCGCACGGCGTCGCCGTCGGTCGAGCCGGCCTTGTCGATGGCCAGCGCCGTCAGCCGCAGGGCGTCGTAGGCGTTGGCCACGCCCACGGCCGGCKAGATGTCGGCCGGCGACTTGACGTCGGGGTACTTGGCCATCAGCGCAGCCAGCACCTTGTCGCGCGCCGGCGTGATCGGCCCGGCGAAGCTGTAGGTCTGGACGAAGGTGACGCGGCCGGCGTTGGGGCCGGCCAGTTCGCCGAAGCGGCCGCCGGCCGGGCCCCAGTGCGAGACCACCGGCACGCTCCAGCCCATGCGGTCGAGCGAGCGCACCACCTGGGCCGACGGGCCGACCGTGCCGACCAGCAGCAGCGCGTCGGCGCCGGCCGCGCGCAGCCGGCCCAGCTGGGGCGTGACGTCGACGTCGGACGGCTCGAAGCGTTCGGCGCCGGCGAGGGGCGAGCCGACCGCGGCCAGGGCCGCCTTCAGGCCCTTCTCGTTGGACTCGCCCCAGGGGTTGTTGAGCAGGATCAGGCCCGGACGCTTGGCGGCGAAGGTCTGTCGGGCGTAGGCGACCATGGCCTTGTCGACCTCCTCGTCGACGGCCGAGACGCGGAACACGAAATTGGGGCTGGTCCCGTTCTGGGTGATGGCGGTGCCGGCCGCCCACGGCACCATGAAGGGAACCTTGGCCTGGCTGGCGATCGGCACGATGGCCCGGGCCACCGGGGTGTCGAGCCCGCCGAACAGCACGGCCACCTTCTCGCGGTGGATCAGTTCGCGAGCGGCGGTGACGCCGCGGGCCGGGTTGCTCTCGTCGTCGCGGCGGACCAGTTCCAGCCTGCGCCCGCCCAGCACGCCGCCGGCGGCGTTGATCTCGTCGATGGCGACCGTGAGGCCCCGGGTGATGGCCTCGCCCGAGCGCGCCGACTGTCCGGAGAGGGCGGTGACCAGGCCGATCTTCACCGGCCCCGCACCGCCCTGGCCCTTGCAGGCGGCCAGCAGGACGGCGAGGCTTCCGACGGCGAACATGCGGCGGGACGGATTCGACACGAGACACCTCTTGAGCTGGCGCGGCGCGTGGGCGGCGGGCCGTGTTCGAAGGCGAGTTAATCGCGTCGCTCGCGGATCGGATCATAAAATCGTCGACGATTTGAATAAATGTACGTCGACATTCTGACTGTGCAGAAAGTCGACATTCGTCGTTGCAAATCTGCTCGCGATCGCGGCATCGTGGCCCTGAGGCGGTGGATTGGCGCGGATCCCCGGTTGCATCGGGCTCGATGCGGGCGCCTACAACCGCAATCACCAGTTTCGGCGGATTTCATGACCCAGAAGCCTTCGGCCAAGCCGCGCAAGACCGCCTCGACCGCCGCCGGCGCGCGCAAGGCCGGCCGCGGTCCGGCCCGGACCGACATGGCCGGCATCGCCGCCGTCGACGGCGGGGCCGACGTCGAGCAGCGGATCTACCAGTCGGTGTTCGACGGCGTGCTGAACCAGCGCCTGCCGCCCGGCACCAAGCTGCCCGAGCCGGCTCTGTGCTCGCTGTTCGGCGTCAGCCGGGCGGTGGTGCGCAAGGTGCTGCAGCGGCTGGAACACGACCGCATCGTCGAGCTGCGTCCCAACCGCGGCGCCGTCGTCGCCGCCCCGACGCCTGAGGAGACCCGCAAGATCTTCGAGGCCCGCCGCGCGCTGGAAGCCGCGCTGGTCGAGCTGGCCGTCCAGCGCCACAGCGGCAAGGACATCGAGGAGCTGCACGCCCTGCTGCACCAGGAGGAAGAGGCCATGGCCAACGCCTACCAGCCGGCCTGGGCCCAGACGGCGCGCAACTTCCACCTGCGGGTGGCGGCCCTGGGTGGCAACCCGATCCTCTTGGCCTATCTGACCGAACTGATCTCGCGCTGCTCGCTGATCGTGGCCCTGTACGAGCCGGCCGGCAACGCCGCCTGCGAGCACGAGGAGCATTGCGACATCGTCGACGCCATCTCCAAGGGCGACGCCAAGCGCGCCGTGGCGGCGATGAACGCCCACCTGGTCGGACTGGAGGAGCGGATCTGCCTGGAGCGGCCGTCCTCGGTGAAGACCCTGGCCCAGATGCTGAACCTGGCCTGAGCCGCGCCATGCACGTCGATTTCGCCAGCATCACCGCCTATCAACGCTACAAGCTGATGGCGAGCCTGATCGTGCCTCGGCCCATCGCCCTGGTGACCACGATCAACGCCGACGGCGTGGTCAACGCCGCTCCCTTCAGCATGTTCAACATGCTGGGCGAGGAGCCGCCGCTGGTGATGATCAGCATCAACCTCCTGGCCTCGGGCGGGCTGAAGGACACGGCCGCCAACATCGTCGCGTCCGGCCAGTTCGTCGTTCACCTGGCCGACGAGGCCATCGCCGCCAAGATGCACGCCTGCGGCGAGGCGCTGCCCGCCCACCAGAGCGAGCTCGACAAGGTGGGCCTGACCACCGCGCCCTCGGTCGAGATCGCCCCGCCGCGCATCGCCGAGGCCCCGGTCGCCTTCGAATGCGCCCTGTGGGAGACGATCCGCACCGACAGCCGGCTGATCTTCTTCGGCAAGGTGCTGCACCTGCACGCCCGCGAGGGGCTGATCGACACCAAGGCCTGGCGGGTGAGCCTGCAGGACTATTTCCCCGTCGGCCGCTTCGGGGCCAGCTTCTATGTCACCACCCGCGACCGCTTCTCGCTTGAAGACGAGGCGGGCAAGGTGCGCGAGACAGAGATCGACCGCATCTAGGGTGGGGCGGGGCTTTCCTGCCCCTGCCATTCCCCCAAATCCGTCCTTCCCCGCGAAGGCGGGGACCCAAGCGGAATCTGCGGATCGTCTACGGCCGCGCCTGTTCCTGAAAAGCAGTTTGGATCCCCGCCTGCGCGGGGAAGCTCGGGGGTGATGGTTGGCGTCGCCGGGTGTCGATCCTGTCCAGCTCATCCGCCTCGGAAGGATCGTCGACGATCCTTCGCCTCCCGATCCTCTCCAGAACCACAGTCGACGACCCGCGGCGCCCCAAGGGCGGGCGCCTCGACCCGCCGCGTGGCCAAAAAAACCGGCAGACATAACGTCGACACTCATTTATCAAATCGTCGACGATTTAGTTTTAGATCATCGACGAAATTCCAGTTTCCCTGAAGTCGTCCCTGGCGGCCCGGCGACCATGCCGATCCCGCCGCCGAGGACACGGCCGCGTGGGGATACGCGCGCCGCACTCGCAACAGGGGATATGGCGATGACGTTCATGAGAAGGCTTTCGGCCGGCGCCGCGATCGGGGTGATCGCGATGGCGGTCGCGCCCGCGGTGGTCCAGGCCCAGGTGATCACCGGCGCGATCCAGGGGCGGCTGACCGACGAGGCCGGCGCGCCCGTGGCCGGCGCCCAGGTCACCATCGTCCACGCCCCCTCGGGCACGACCACGACGGCGACCACCAGCGCCGACGGCGTCTTCTCGGCCCGCAACCTGCGTCCGGGCGGTCCCTATCGGGTGACGGCCAGCTCCGAGACCTACGGCGCCAAGACCGTCGAGGTGCCTTCGGTCAACACCGGCGACGCCTTCCAGCTGAACTTCGCCCTCGACGGCGGCGCGGTCGACGCGGTGGTGGTCACCGCCGCCTCGGTCGGTGCCAAGGACCTCAAGACCGGTCCCAGCTCCAACTTCAGCGCCGCCCAGATCCAGCTGGCCCCCTCGATCAGCCGCGACCTCAAGGACCTGGCGCGGATGAACCCGTTCGTGGCCATCGACTCCACCAACAGCAAGGCGCTGATCTGCGGCGGGGCCAACAACCGCTCCAACTCGCTGACCATCGACGGCGTGCGCCAGAACGACGACTTCGGCCTGCAGGCCAACGGCTATCCGACCCAGCGCTCGCCGATCTCGATGGACGTGGTCGAGACCCTGGGCGTCGAGCTGGCGCCATACGACGTCAACTACGGCTCGTTCGGCGGCTGCACCATGAACGCCACGACCAAGTCGGGCGGCAACGCCTTCCACGGCATGGTGTTCTTCGAGAACACCAACCAGAACCTGCAGGGCAAGAAGTTCGAGTATGACGACTTCCAGGACGGTTCGCGCCAGAAGCGCACCCTGGGCGGCAAGTTCTCGGAAAAGACCTGGGGCGCCACCCTGACCGGCCCGATCATCAAGGACCGCCTGTTCTTCACCGCCAACTACGAGAAGTTCGAGCGCGTCGAGCCGTCGCTGACGGGGCCCGTCGGTTCGGGCATGCCCAACGAGGTTCCCGGGATCACCGTCGCCCAGGCCGAGCAGGTGCGCGAGATTATCAAGCGCGTCTACGGCTACGACCCGCTGGGCTATTCGGCCTCGCAGTTCCGCAATCTCGACGAGAAGTACTTCATCAAGCTGGACTGGAACATCAGCGAGCGCCACCGCGCCACCGTCTCCTACCAGCGCACCTACGGCTCCAACCTCAACGCCTCGGGCAACACCCTGACGGGCGCCTCGACCTCGCTTGGCCTGCTGTCGAAGTGGATCGAGCGCGAGAACAATCTCGACGTCTACAAGGCCCAGCTGTTCTCTAACTGGACCGACAACTTCACCACCGAGCTGTCGGCCTCCTACAAGAAGATGGACAACCCCTCGACGCCGCTGGCGGGCACGGACTACGCCCAGTTCCGGGTGTTCGTGAACGGGACGGGCGCGGGCCCCAGCATCTATGCCGGCACCGACGCCTCCTACCAGGCCAACGAGCTGACCACCTATCTGCAGCAGTACCGGGCCAAGGGCGTCTACACCCTGGGCGCCCACAAGATCACCGGCGGCTACGAGCGCGAGGCGCTGAAGATCTGGGACGTCTTCGTCCAGAACGCCAACGGCGCCTATGTCTTCGACTCCATCGCCGACCTCGAGGCGCGCCGCGCCTCGTCGCTGGCCTACGCCAACGCCGGCGACAACATCAAGGCGCACGGCGGGGCCACGATCCACTCGGCCATGAACACCGTCTACCTGCAGGACGAGTGGGCGATCCTGCCGAACCTGACCCTGAAGGCGGGCCTGCGCTACGACTGGTTCGAGCAAAGCGACAGCCCGCAGGCCAACCCCGTGATCCTGGCCCGCTACGGCCTGGACAACAGCGCCAACCTCGACGGCAAGCGCCTGCTGCAGCCGCGCTTCGGCTTCAACTGGCAGCCCGATCAGACCCTGACCGTCTACGGGGGCGTGGGCCTGTTCGGCGGCGGCTCGCCCACCGTGTGGACGGCCAACACCTTCTACAACACCGGCATCGTGCTCGGTAACGTCAACTGCGCCCGCACCGCCACGGCCAGCGCCGCCTGCCTGGCGGGGCTGAACAACGTCGACGCCAAGACCGTCAATCCCGCCGTCCAGCAGCTCAACACCGCCAGCGCGGCGACGGGGCAGGGGCTGACCAACATTCTCGACCCCGACTTCAAGCCGCAGTCGTCGTGGAAGGCCTCGATCGGCGTCCAGAAGTACTTCGACCTGGGACGCTTCGGCGGCGACGACTGGCGCGTCAGCGCCGAGTACATCCGCACCGAGGTCAAGGACGCAGTCACCTGGCGCGACCTCTACAGCGAGGCCAATCCCGGTCCCGCAGCGCCGGACGGCCGCCCGACCTTCCTGCGCGGTCGCGACAACCGCTACGACATCTTCGTCACCAACACCGGCAAGGGCCACACCGACCAGCTGGGCGTGGCGCTGGGCAAGCGCTGGTCCGACGGCTGGCTGGACGGCTTGGACGCCCAGGTCTCGCACACCTACATCAACTCCAAGGACGTCAATCCGGGCATCAGCACGGTGGCGGCGGCCAACTACAACGGCGTGGCGACCGACGATCCCAACGATCCGGCCCTGGCGACCTCGAACTACGAGTTCCGCAACCTCTCCAAGCTGTCGCTGAGCTATCGCCGCGAGTTCTTCTCGGGCTATCGCACGGGGATCAGCCTGTTCGCCCAGCGCCGCTCGGGCCTGCCGTTCAGCTACACCTTCGACGTCGGCGCCAACGCCGCCCAGGCCGGCGACGTGCTGGTCGGCGAGAACGGCTCGAACGCCTCGCGCAATCGCCAGCTGCTTTACGTGCCCAAGACCCAGAACGGCCTGGTCACCGCCACAAGCGACCCGATCATCTCCTACGCGCCGGGCTTCGACTTCGCCGCCTTCAACGCCTTCCTGCAGAAGACCGGCCTGATCGACTACGCCGGCAAGATCACGCCGCGCAACGCCTTCAAGTCGCCCGAGGTCACCACCGTCGACATCCGCATCAGCCAGGAGGCCCCGGCCTTCTTCCCGCAGGCGGCCAAGGCCGAGATCTATGTCGACATCGAGAACCTGGGGAACATGCTCAACAACAAGTGGGGCGTGATCCAGCAGGTGCCCAACCCCTACGTCTCGTCGAACATCGTGGCCCGCAACTGCCAGTTCACCGGCGTCGGCTGCGCCGCGGGGCAGGGGAATTTCTACCAGTTCGACAAGTTCACCTCGAAGGCCGCCACCAGCTTCAACACCCAGTCCGTCTGGCAGGTGAAGCTCGGCGTCCGCTACAAGTTCTAGAGGCCGATATGAGCGATCGCATGTTCAACCAACCCTCCGCTTCCGCCGCCCCGGCGGCCGATCTTTCCCGCCGCGCCCTGCTGGGCGCGGGCGGCCTGGCGGCGGGGGCTCTGGGCCTCGCCGCTTCGGCCGCGCCGGCCTCCGCCGCCGCCCCGGCCAAGGCGCCGGCGGCGGGCGCGACGTACTTCCTGCGCAACGTGCGCCTGGAGACCGGCTACGAGCGCGAGGGCGACGAAGTCATCGCCACCCGCACCGCGCTTGCGACCCTCAAGATCGAAAAAGGCGTCATCGCCGCCGTCCTGCCGGCCGGCGCGGCGATCCCGCCCGGCGCGGTGGTGCACGACGCCGGCGGCCTTCTGATGCTGCCGTCGTTCCGCGACATGCACATCCACCTCGACAAGACCTTCTACGGCGGTCCCTGGCAGGCGCCGCGCAAGCGCAAGGGCGGCATCGCCGGCCAGATCAAGCTGGAGCAGAAGCTGCTGCCCGAGCTCCTGCCGACGCTGGAACCCCGCGCCGAGGCCCTGGTGGCCCTGCTGCAGGGCTATGGCACGACCTTCGCCCGCAGCCAGTGCAACGTCGACCCGGTGATCGGGACCAAGCATGTCGAGAAGCTGAAAGCGGCGCTCGACCGCCACCAGCCCGACTTCGGCTACGAGATCGTCGCCTTCCCGCAGCACGGCTTCGCCAGCATCGGCCTGGAGCAGCAGATGCGCCAGGCGGTGCGGGCGGGCGCGGCCTATGTCGGCGGCATCGATCCCACCACCGTCGACGGCGGCATGGAGCGCTCGGTCGACCTGATGATGCAGGTGGCGCTGGACGAGAAGGCCGGCGTCGACATCCACATCCACGAGCCGGGCGAGAGCGGCGTGGCCGCCATCTCGCGCATCACCGACATCACCGCTCGTAACCCGGTGCTGAAGGACCGGGTGACGATCAGCCACGGCTTCTCGCTGATGTCGCTGGAAAAGCCGGCCCTGACGGAGCTGGCCGCCCGCATGGCGGCGGCGGGCGTGTCGGTGGCCTCCACCGTGCCGTTCGGCGGCCGGATGATGCCGATCCCCGCCCTGCAGGCGGCGGGCGTCAAGGTGTTCACCGGCACCGACAGCGTCATCGACCACTGGTCGGTGTTCGGCAGCGGCGACGTGCTCGAGAAGGCCAAGCTGGCCTGCCAGCTCTACGGCTGGTCGGACGAGCAGGCCATCGGCCAGGCCCTGAAGATCCCCACCGGCGGGATCACGCCGCTGTCGCCCACGGGGCAGCAGCAGTGGCCCAAGGCGGGCGATGCGGCCGACTGCGTGTTCGTCGACGCCGCCAGCTCGGCCGAGGCCGTGGCCCGCCTGACCCCTCGCCAGGTGGTCCTGCACCGCGGCGTGGTCGCCGCCGGCGGCTTCAAGACGGCCCGCGCCTAGAGCCCCGGGCCGACCCGCTCCGTCGCGACGACGGGGCGGGTCGAAGGGGCGCGGCAACATGAAGGCGGACCGGCCTGTCGGGCGCGAAAACGGCGCCGGCGGGACGCCGACGCCGAAGATTGGCCCTCACATACGAAATTTCGCCGGCCGGATCCGCGCCCTGGCGCTTCGATCCCAGTAGAAGAATGACCCAGTTCCAACCGCATAGATTTTCCGTCGCGCCGATGATGGAGTAAGAAATAAGCTATTAAATATCAAATACTTATATAAATTTGTGTGCGATAAATGTGCCCAGCGCTCGCATTCTCTTGTCCTCTCCTGGGTGCGAAATCTGCTGAGGTTGCGCGCTAGCTCGCCTTGTGGTGCGGTCCTGTCCTTGGGGCTGCGAGCGACTACTCTCAGGTACTCATCTAACTGCCCTGTGCCGTGAGCGATGACCGCCTGGCCGCCACGGTGAAGGCGCCGTTCTCACGCGTCAGAACCGTCGTCAGATCGCCGACCGTCTTCTGGTCGAGCCCTTAGATGTAAAAGAGCAGGCGGTTGTGGCGAAGCAAAGCGCCGGCCACTTTGAGCTACGGGAAGAAGCCATTGGCTTGCGACGGTTCTCCGCGGGAGACTTCGCCGCTCTTCAGCGCCTGTTCGTCCAGAGCGCGAGAAATAGCTTTATCGCCCAGTCCTGAACCGGCGGGGTCAGGAGCGAGCTGATGCGGATCGAATACCGTTGCTGGCGACGGATCGCTCCAGGCTCAGCCCTTATATAGATCCGCATCGGGATCTGCTTTGCCGCGCACCTCCGTCGACACGATCTGGGCGGCGATGGCGGAATATGTGATGCCGTTGCCGCCGAACCCCATGACGGCCCAGGTGTGATCGATGCCCTCTACGCGCCCGATCTTCGGCATGCCCGTCTCGCTGGATCCGAACGCCCCCGCCCAGACGTAGTCGATGGTGAAATCGACATCGGGCAAGAGGCGCTGCAGCTTGACGCTCAAGGTTGCGCTTTTGCGTTCGAGCTTCTTCGGATCCTCATGCGCGGCGGCGTCGGCCTCGTCCTCACCGCCGGCGATGATCCGGCCCTCACGGTCTACGCGTAGATAGAGGTACGGATCGGACGCCTCCCAGATCAGCGTCTCGGTCAGCCAGTCGGGCCGGCGCTTGCCAGGCTTGGAAGCCATGGCCCAGGTCGACACGACGCTTGTGCCCGGCGTCGGCAGGCCCTTCGGAAATTCGTAGCCGCAGCAGAACACGACCTGTCTGGCGCGCACCGCATGGCCAGTGTCCGTCACCAGGGTCACGCCGTCGGGATCGCTGATGACCTGCGTCACCTCCACCGGCGACCATATCCTGGCGCCGCGAGCGTGGGCGCGCCGCAGGAGGCCCGCCGCCAGGCGCGCTGGATCGCCGGCCGCCGACCCTGTCGAAAGGATCGCGCCCGTTCGATCCAGGCCGAAGCGATCTCGAAGCTCGACCTTGCCTAAGTAGCGGCTGTCGAGGCCGACCTGCGAGCGGGCATGAGCTTCCGCTTCGAGCGCGCGCGAGCCGTAGGCGTCACCGGCGAGATAGAGCGAGGACTTGGGGCGAAGTCCGCACACGATCCGCTCCTCCGCGACGATCCGGCGTAGATCCTCCACGGCCCTGTGCGATCGCAGATAGGCGCGCCTGGCCTTGGCGGCGCCTATCCGGTCGCTCAGCGCGGTGAGTGGGAGATCGATCTCCCATTGCAGCAGCGCGGTCGAGGCCAGGGTGGAGCCAGTTAGAGGAGGGCGACGGTCCAGGACGGCGACCGAATGATCTTTCGACAGTTCGTGGGCCATGAACGCGCCGCTGATCCCGGCCCCCACAATGGCGACGTCGACGCTGATCGCTTGGGTCAGAGGGCGTGTCGGCACGCCAAGGCCATGGCTGTCGGCCCACAGCGATTTTCCGGTTCTGAGGTCACGTTTCCTGGTCGCGCCGGCCATGGGTCCTCCGCCTGAGCGAGGCTAAGCACCCGAAGCGGTGCGGGGTTCCGCTTCGATCGCGGTAGGCGCAAAACTCAACCGACCCAGTCTATCCGGAAGCTCTGCTCGACCAACTTCGCCTCGCCGAAGATCGTCATGAAGGCGATGTCGGCGGCGTCGCGGCCGGTCGCCACCCGCACAAGGCCACTGATCGGCGCCTTGCCGGTGGCGTCGACCAGGCGCCATCGCCCGCCCAGATAGACTTCGGCGATCGCATGCAGGTCCGGCGGATCCAGGCCCCAGGCATAGGCGCTGACCGCCCGGGCCGGGATGTCGGCGGCGCGGCACAGCGCGATAAGGAGATGACTGAAGTCGCGACAGACGCCGGCGCGGTCGATGAAAGTCTCCACCGCCGTGGTCGCGCCGTGGCTGACGCCGGCCTCATAATCGATGTTGGCGGTGATCCAGTCGAGGATCGCCATCACCCGACGTCCGCCCGAAAGCTCGCCGAATTGGCGATCGGCGAACCGCTCCAAGCGGTCGGAGGGGCTATATCGGCTGGCGCGCAGGAACGGCAGCACCTGTCCAGGCAGATCACGGATTGCGATGGCGGGCGCGTCGTCAAGCTCGTGATCCCGCGGAGCGACTTCGACCCGGGCCTGATAGGTCACGCTCACGCGGCCCGCGGCGGAGAAGACCGTCATGCGTTCCTGAGCCGCGGGATCATCGACGCCCACGGCGTCGACGTTCGGTGAAAATGTCAAGGCTTCGGACCGAACCGACTGGTCCGGTCCGCGAGCGGCTTCGACCAGGAGAAGCACTTCGCAGGGATCGGCGAAATCGTATGTCAGCGATGCTTCGACGTCGAACGTGGAAGGCAGGTCTCCATGGCGCATCCAACTCTCCACCGAAGCTTGGTGCGACAACACCGGCGGGGGAGAGGACGTTCCGCGGCGAGGCTCTGAACCTCAGGGCGCGTGGCGTGTTCAGCCGACATGACCAACACTGCCCTGATCCCCTCCGCCCTCATCGGCGCCGTCGCCAGCGCCCGGTCGATGACCCCGATGGCCACTATCGCCTCGGCGCGGCTGGCCGGCCGCTCGACGCCCGGCAAGCTCGTTTTGCTCGACCATCCGCTGTTCAAGTTCGGCGCCCTGGCCATGGGCATCGGCGAGCTTCTGGGCGACAAGATGAAGACCGCGCCCGACCGTACGGTCTTCCTGGGCCTGCTGGCCCGGATCGCCAGCGCTGGCATCGCCGGCGCGGCCCTGGCCCCGCGCGGCCGTGAGAAGGCCGGGGCGGGTGTTGCGATCGCGACCGCCGTGCCGCTCGCCTATCTGACACTGGCGGGACGCAAGCGGGCGATGGCCAAGTTCGGCCAGACGCCCAGCGGTCTCGTCGAGGACGCCCTGGTCGTCGCCGCGGGCGTCGCGACCATCGCCTTCTTCACGCACCAGCAGTGGGGCGTCCGGGCCTGACAGAGCGCCCGCCGGACTAGCGGTGTCAGGCGATGCCTGCGCCGCCGGTGACGCCATAGACCTCTCCGGTCGTGAAGCTGGCTTCCTGCGAGGCCAGCAGCACATAGACCGGCGCGATCTCCACCGGCTGGCCGGGACGGCCGAACTGGCTGTGCTCGCCGAAGTGCTGGACCTTCTCCTGGGTCTGGCCGCCGCTGGGCTGCAGCACGGTCCAGAACGGGCCGGGCGCCACCGCATTGGCCCGCACGCCGTCCTTGATCAACTGCTTGGCCAGGGCCTTGGTGAAGGCGACGATGCCGGCCTTGGTGGTGGCGTAGTCGAGCAGGTTCTCGGACGGCTCGTAAGCCTGGACCGAGGCGGTGTTGATCACCGCCGCCCCCGGCCTAAGGTGAGGCCGCGCCGCCTGGGTGATCCAGAACATCGCGTAGAGATTGGTCTTCAGCGTGTGGTCGAACTGCTCGCTGTCGATGGCGGCGATGTCGGGGCGACTGACCTGCTTGCCGGCGTTGTTGACCAGGATGTCGAGCCCGCCCAGGCCCTCGACCGCCTTGGCCACCAGCTCGCGGCAGAAGGCCTCGTCCTTGATGTCGCCGGGCAGGGCGATGGCTTTACGACCCTCCGCCTCGATCAGGGCGATGACTTCGCGCGCGTCGCTCTCCTCGCTCGGCAGGTAGCCGATGGCTACGTCGGCGCCCTCGCGGGCGTAGGCGATGGCGGCGGCGCGGCCGATGCCGGAGTCGGCGCCCGTGATCAGCGCCTTGCGGCCGACGAGCTTGCCTGACCCCCGATAGCTTTCCTCGCCGTGGTCGGGCTTGGGATGCATCTTGGCGGCGAGGCCCGGCGCGGGCTGTGGTTGGGCTGGGAAGGGCGGCTTGGGGTACTGCTCGCGCGGGTCCTGCATGCGCAGGCGATCGTCCTGGCTCATCGTCGTCTCCGGTGTGGGGAAGGCGGCGCGCCGGGCGCGCCGCCGGGAGGGAAGGAAGCGCGCCGACCGTCAGGCCAGCATCCGCACCTTCGGTTCGCGGTCCCAGAAGCGCTTGGAGGCCGCGGCGAGGAAGTCCGCGCCGAGATCCGTGACGCCCTCGTCCGGCTCGACGCCGGCCTTGTCGAGCAGGGGCTTTGCCGCCTCGGTCGCGCCGATCGCCTTCAAATGACCGAAGGCGTCCATGACGAACTGGACGGCCGCCGCCTCCTTGAGCAGGGCCGCGCAGCCATCGTCGGACAGAACAAGCGCGATCGCATCGACCGTCACCGAGGGCGTGCCGGCCAGCTGGCCGTCGGCGGGGATCAGGGTTCCGTCAGCGCCCTTGGCCCCGCCGATCTTGGGGGCGATGACCTTGGCGACGGCGCCGGCCTTCTTGATCGCGGCTTTAAGCTTCTCGACCGCCTTGGCGTCCGAGCCGTCGGCGACCAGGATGCCGATCGCATGGCCCTTGATGTCCTTGGGTGCGCGCGGACCTTCCACGATCCTCAGGGACGGTGACAGCTCGAGGTCCTGGACGGGCGCGGCGATCTTGGAGGCCTTGGGCAGGTCCATGGCCAGGCCCCCGGCGACCCGCTTGGCGAGCTCTGGATCGACATTGACCAGGTTCGAGATCATCCGCGTGCGGATCGCCTCTATGGCGACCTTCGAAAGCTCGAAGACCAAGGCCGAGGCCAGGTGCGCCTGCTCGGCCGGATCCAGCGAGCGGAAGAACATCCGCGCCTGGCTGTAGTGGTCGGCGAAGCTTTCGGGCCGAACACGCAGCTTCTCGGCGACGATGTCGGCGCCGTCCTGCGTCGTGCGGAAACCCGTCACCGGGCACTCGCGCGGCCCACCGTCCTCGCCAGCCGTTTCCGCCAGGCTGTTGGGCTCGTAGTTGGCGCGGCCCTTGTGGACCTGCATCTGCATCATGCCGTCGCGCTGGAAGTTCATCACCGGGCACTTGGGCGCGTTGATCGGCAGCTGGTTGAAATTGGCGGTGCCCAGCCGGCTCTTCTGGGTGTCTAGGTAGGAGAACAATCGCCCCTGCAGCAGCGGATCGTCGGTGAAGTCGATGCCCGGCACGATGTTGGCTGGGCAGTAGGCGACCTGCTCGGTCTCGGCGAAGAAGTTGTCGGGGTTGCGATCCAGCACCATCCGGCCGATCGGCGTGACCGGCAGCACCTCTTCGGGAATGATCTTGGTTGGATCGAGCACGTCGTAGGGCAGGGCGTCGGCGAAGGCCTGGTCGAAGGCCTGCACGCCGAGCTCCCACTCGGGGAAGTCGCCGCGATCGATGGCTTCGAAGAGGTCGCGGCGCTGGAAGTCGGGATCGGCGCCGGCCAGCTTCACCGCCTCGTCCCACAGGGTCGAGGCCACGCCCTGCTTGGGCTTCCAGTGGAACTTGACGAAGGTCGCCTTGCCCTTGGCGTCGACCAGCCGGAAGGTGTGGATGCCGAACCCTTCCATGGTGCGCAGCGAGCGCGGGATCGTCCGGTCGCTCATCGCCCACATGATCATGTGGGTGGCTTCGGGCATCAGGCTGATGAAGTCCCAGAAGGTGTCGTGGGCGCTGGCGGACTGCGGATAGCCACGGTCGGCCTCCATCTTCACCGAGTGGATCAGGTCGGGGAACTTGATGGCGTCCTGGATGAAGAACACCGGGATGTTGTTGCCCACGAGGTCCCAGTTGCCCTCCTGGGTGTAGAACTTCACCGCAAAGCCGCGCACGTCGCGCGGGGTGTCGACGCTGCCGGCGCCGCCCGCGACGGTCGAGAAGCGCACGAATACCGGCGTCTTCTCGCCAGGGCGCTGGAAGAGGTCGGCCTCGCTGAGCTTGGCGGCGGCCTCGTAGGCCTCGAAATAGCCGTGTGCGGCCGAGCCGCGAGCGTGGACGATGCGCTCTGGAATGCGCTCGTGATCGAAGTGGAAGATCTTCTCGCGCAGCACGAAGTCTTCCAGCAGCACCGGCCCCCGCGGGCCCGCCTTCAGCTGGTTCTGGTTGTCGGAGATCCGCACGCCCTGGTTGGTGGTCAGGTGGCCGTCCGGCGTATGCGGCCCGCCCTCAGGAACGCGCTGGTGGGTCTCGTCGCTGACGCCGCGTTCGGTGGTCATGCCCTTGGCCATGTCAGTCTCCTGGGAGGGGATCGTGGGGCAATCCGGGAGCCCCGAAGCCGGTTCCGAGCTTGGCCGGAGGCGGCTGGTGAAGGTGTTGGTAATGAAGCTGGGCGGAGCGGCTGGGCGTTGAGCTCAAGCCATCCCAGAGGAGATCGCCGATGCCCGCCAAGTCCGCCGCCCAGCAGAAAGCCGCCGGAGCCGCCCTGTCGGCCAAGCGCGGCGACACGCCCAAGAGCAAGCTCAAGGGCGCGTCCAAGTCGATGCTGTCGATGAGCGAGAAGCAGCTGGAAGAGTTCGCGCACACCAAGCGCAAGGGCATGCCCGAGCATAAGCGCTGACCTCTTGGAACGCCGGACGGGCTGGGCGACGACCCACTCCTGAAGGGAGCGATCGCCGCCCAGTCGGGCTTGCTGATCTAGTGTGAGGGCTGCTTGGAGAACTCCGCCATCAGCTCTTCCTTCCGCGCCGCCATGCGCTCGCCCATGGCTTCGAGGTCCTCGTCGCCCTTCTTGGCCTGGGCGAAGAAGCCGCCGGGTTGTTCCTCTTCCTTGACGTGATGCTTGATGTATTCGCCCAGCACCTTGACCTTGGCGTCGTAGAATTCTTCGCCCGGCTTCATCGCCTCGATCTCGGCGATCAGCTTCTTGGCGCCGTCGTGCTCGACATAGGCCTCGTCGATCAGGTCGTCCTCCACCTCGCCGCGGCTTTCGGGATAGAGGATCTCTTCCTCGATCTGGGTGTGGACCTTCAGGGCCAGAGCGATCTTGTCGAACAGCACCTGCTTTTCGCGATCGCTCTCCAGCTGTTCGTACTCGTCGAACATGGCCTCCACCTCGCGGTGATCGGCCTTGAGCAGGCGGATCGCCAGGGGATCGCGCTGGCCGGTCCGGCGCGTGCGGCGCGCCTTGGCGGATTTTCCCGATTTCGAGGCGGTTTTGGTGGCGGCTTTGGCGGTGGCCATGGCGACTCTCCCTGTGAGTTGATCGCCGCTTGAAGCCCGCACCCTGGATGGTGGTTCCTATGGCGATGCTAGTTGAGAGACGATTTCAGTCACGCAGCGGCATGGAGCCATTACCCGCTAAAAATCAGTCGGTTATGGCAAGTTGTTGGTCGGGTTTTCGACATAGGAACGGGTTCGATGCGCCCGCATTTGTGCTGAGCCGGAGCAACCGGCGAGCAGCCATTCAAGGGAGACGGCCATGGGCGAGAACGCCAACAACGATCGCATGCAGCAGCAGTCGAGCGACGCGCAGCGCCAGCAAGTCGGCCAGCAGAACCAGCAGGGCGACACCCGCCAGCCGCAGCAACAGCAGAACAACCCCCAGCAGGCCCAGCCGGATCAGCAGAACCAGCAGGGCGAGCGTCGTCCGGGCGAGCGCCAGGAAGGGCGCGACATTGAAGGCGAGGGCGATGGCCTCGCCAGCGGCGTCGACACGGGCGGCATCCAGCCGGGCCGCACCGGCCAGGACGACGTGGAACGCTGAGTGTTCGTCGAGGCCGGCCTTCGGGTCGGCCTTTCTTCCTGCGACGCCCGATCGATGCGTCTGGAGATTAGCTTTGAATAGCGTGCTTGAGATTTCCCGCTTCGAAGGCGGGTGGGCGGTGAAGCTTTGGGAGACCGGCGAAGTCCTTTTCTTCGCGTCGCGCCAAGAGGCCGAGTGCGAGGCGCGCCGTCTGGCTGCCCACGCCGGCGGCGACGGCACGGACGGCGATGTGCGGATCGAGACCCATGATTTCTGTCAGGAGCTGAAAGCGGAGTGGCCGCTTGAGGCGTTCACGGCGGGGCTCTAGGAATTCAGGCTTGCTCGCCGCAGAGGCCTTTTCTATCTGGTCGCCTCATCCTCGATAGAGGTCCGCGTCCGGGTCGAGCCCGCCGCGCACCTCGGTAGAGACGATCTGGGAAGCGATGGCCGAATAGGTGATGCCGTTGCCGCCAAAGCCCATGACGGCCCAGGCGTGGTCCATGCCATCGATGGGGTCGATGCTTGGCAAGCCGGTTTCGCTGGAGCCGAACGCGCCCGCCCAGCCGTAGTCGATCTCGAAGGAGACATCGGGCAGCAGGATCCTGAGCTTGGCGGTGAGGATTTCGCACTTGTGCTTGAGCTTGCCCCCATCCTCGTGCGCGCTGGCCGATGGCTCGTCTTCCCCGCCCACGATCAGGCGGCCGTCGCCGCCCATCCGGAAATAGAAGTACGGATCGGAGGCCTCCCAGACCAGTGTCTCGCGCAGCCAGCGCGGGAAGTTCTGGCGACCGACCCGTCCTCAGATCACGCTTCTTCGTCGCAAAGGTCATGGAAACTCCGCCTGAGCGAGGCTTAGCTCCCGAAGCGGGTGTCGAGTTCCGTTCGACAGCGCCGGGTTAGCTCCATGCCGACAACCGGTCGCGTCCGGTCGCACGCCAATGAGCGTTGGCCTGATCTAGAGTTCTGGGTTGGGCCTTTCCGACCTTGGCGTACTTATGCATCTTGGGTCTTGAGGAAGGCCAGCCGGGGATCGGTTCGGCCTAGCGCGAGCTGTTGGACGTCCGTTTCGACAACCCCGTGCATCACGAAGGGATCAGCCGCCAATCGCACCTCAAGCTCGTCGCGGGCGAGCCCGCGGGCCACGATGATCCCGCCAGCGCCGCCTTCAAGGCCGCCGGCGAGCAAGAATGCGCCCTCCTCGAAGCCCCGGGCCAGCCAGGTGTTATGACCGCTCATCCAGGTCGGAGCCTGTGACTTGTCGATGAAGCGCAGGGTTATGACGAACATAATGCCTCACTAAGGGAGAGGTGATGGGGGGGGGGCTTCTTGGCCTGATGGGGCAGGGCCTTGATCCAGTCTTCGATGTCGTCGACCTCTCGGCGCAGGAAGGCCTCGTCCTTGAATGCGGTAGCCAGCGTCGCCACCCCCTGGCTGCGCATGAGAACGTGGAGGGCCAGCTTCCTGGCGTCATAAGGCCGATCAAGCGCGGCGAATTGCTCGGTCAGCCAATCGGCGAACACGCCAAAGAGCCCCGCGGCCTCATCGCKAAGTGAGTGCGCGAGCTTGGCGAGCTCATTCGCCAGGCTGCCGACCGGGCACCCGAAAGCCATGATTTGCGACTGGTTGGTAATCAGGATCTTGGTGAACGCGACGATACGTTCTGCGGGATCGTCGGTTTGGTMGTTCCAGCTTTGCAGTAAAGCGCTTGTGGCTTCCAGGCGCCGGGATAGCACGGCCTGAAGGATCTGATCCTTGCTCTCGAAATGATAGTAGAAATTGCCCCGAGACAGGCCAACGGCCTTGGCGATATCAGCGAATGAAGTCGCCTCGAAACCTCGCTCATAGAACAGGCGATCAGCGGCCTCAGCAATTCGCAATCGTGTGTCAGCAGCATCCATGAGAGCGGCCTTTGCGCCAATTGCGGTAGAGATTGTCCAGGACGATTGTCTTAGTGAGTCTAGGGCGTTTGTCCTAGTCGGCAAACCGTTTGGCGAGAGGATGTTGCGCAGCGTGGGTGAAAGCGCGGCCTTGAGGCCATGTGGCGCCAATAGAGGCCTTGCCGGGCTGTGGCCAAGGTGCGATAGCGGCGCCTGGGTGCGCGGCCGTTCGTGGCCGCTCAGGTCTTAACGCTGGTCGGGCCGCCAGCGCGGAGACCTGTGTCATGGCGCCATCTGGCCGCAAGCCTTCCGTCCTGCGTGAATTTCTCGATAGCGGCGCCGCCGGCGGTCTTCTGCTGATGGCCGCCGCCATCCTGGCGCTGTTCGTCGCCAATTCCAGTCTTGCCGACGGATACTTCTCGGCTCTCCACACGCCCGTCGCCGGCCTTGATCTGCTGCATTGGATCAACGACGGCCTGATGGCGGTCTTCTTCCTGTTCGTCGGACTTGAGATCAAGCGCGAGTTCCTGGATGGGCAGCTGGCGACCTGGTCGAACCGCGCCTTGCCCTGCATCGCCGCAGCCGGTGGGGTGATCGTCCCTGGCTTGATCTTCGCGGCGATCAACGCCGGGAGCCCCGATACCGTCCGCGGCTGGGCGATCCCGACCGCCACAGATATCGCGTTTGCGCTGGGTGTGCTGTCTCTGTTGGGATCGCGTGTTCCAACCAGCCTGAAAGTGTTTCTGGCGACGTTGGCCATCGTCGATGACCTCGTCGCCGTGCTCGTCATCGCCGTTTTCTACACCGCCAAGATCAATCTCGCCGCGCTGGCGGGGGCGGCGATCGCCAGCCTGCTGCTCCTGGCCCTCAACAAACTCAAGGTCGCAAGGCTTGCGCCTTACCTCGTGCTTGGTCTGGCCTTGTGGGCGCTTGTTCTGCTGTCGGGGGTGCATGCCACGATCGCCGGCGTCGTCCTGGCGCTGACCATTCCTCTGAGGGCCTCCAAGGGCGCGCCCGACAATCTCGAGTCGCCTTTGCATCGGCTGGAGCACGCGCTGTCGCCCTGGGTTTCCTTCGTGATCGTACCCGTCTTCGGCTTCGCCAACGCCGGTGTTGCGTTCGCAGGGATGGCGCCGTCGGTGATGATCGAGCCCGTCACGCTAGGCGTCGCTCTAGGGCTGTTCCTGGGCAAGCAGACGGGGGTGTTCGCCGCCTCGTGGCTGGCCATCCGGCTTGGCCTTGCGCGTCTTCCGGTCGCGGCGTCCTGGGCCCAGCTCTATGGCGTGAGCCTGCTTTGCGGGATCGGCTTCACCATGAGCCTGTTCATCGGTCTCCTGGCCTTTCCGGATCCGGCGCTGCAGGACGAGGTCAAGGTTGGCGTTCTGGCGGGCTCATTGGTCTCCGCGCTCGCCGGGGCGGCTCTGCTCCTGCTCGCCAAACGGCGCTTGCCAGCCCCGGAGTGAAGGCTTCACGGTCCTTATTGCGCGCGCCATCGCTCAAGATGGGCCAGCACGTCATTGACCAGTTGTTCCTGCGTAAAGCCGGTGACGTCGCGTGGCCGCCCGGCGTCGTCGGAGGACGCCGAGAGGCGCCACTCCATCTGGCGGCGTCTCTCAGGCGCATCGAGCGCGGTGAGGGCGGGGCGGGGGCGCTCGCGCGCCGTCAGGCGGTAATGAAAGTCGCGCCCCGAGGACGAGGGCGCGGTAAGCGTCAATCCAGCCTCATCATGCTTGATTTGCGCCAACAAGCCCTCGGCGCTTAGGGCCGCGTGAACCGTTTCCAGGGCGGGACGTCCGGCGCGCTCGATCTGACGCTCGATTTCGCGGCGGCTGGCCGGAGCGAGAATCCGTTTGAGTTGCTCGGCCAGCGGCGGGGCTTCGGTCTCCAGCGTGCGGCCGCGCAGATCGGCGTTCATCTGCCGCACCAGTCCGATCGCCAGCAGGATCATGATTACCGCGAAGGGAAGCGCGGCGACCAGGGTGGCGGCCTGCAGTGCGCCAAGACCGCCCGCCAATAGCAGGAGCGCCGCGGCCAGGCCAAGCAACAGGCACCAGTAAAGGCGCTGCCACCGGGGCGTGTCATCCGCGCCGCCCGATGCGATCGTGTCGATCACCAATGCGCCGGAGTCGGCTGAGGTAACGAAGAACACCGCCACCAGCAGGATCGCCAAGGTCGAGGTTATCGTAGCGCCGGGAAGCTGCTCGAAGAAGTGGAAGAGGGCGGTGGAGAGGTCGGCGCTCACGGCCTTGGAAATGGCGCCGGCGGCCGAGCCCATGTCTAGGCTGATGGCGGTGTTTCCAAACACGGTCATCCACAGGAAGGTAAAGCCGGCCGGAACAAGAAGCACGTTGAGCACGAACTCGCGCACCGTGCGGCCGCGCGAGATGCGAGCGATGAACATGCCCACGAACGGCGACCAGGCGATCCACCAGGCCCAATAGAAAAGCGTCCAGTTGGCCATCCAGGCACGCGGCTCGTAAGCGTAGAGCGTGAAGGTGCGGCCGACGAAATGTTCCAGGTAGAAGCCGAAGTTCTGCACGAGCGCTTTCAGCAGAAACCCTGTCGGACCAACAACGAGCACGAACAGCATCAAGAGGATCGCCAGGGTCAGGTTCAACTCGGAGAGGCGCCTGACCCCCTTGCCCACGCCGCTCAGCACCGAAAGCGTCGCGGCCGCCATGACCACGACGATGAGACCGACCTGAACCCAAGGGGTGTTGGGCACGCCCAGGAGGTAGTTCAGCCCGCTGTTCATCTGCGCCACGCCGAAGCCCAGTGAGGTGGCGATGCCGAAGGCCGTGCCCCAGATGGCGAAGATGTCGACGGCGTCGCCGATAGGTCCGTCGATGCGTTTGCCCAGCAGCGGCGAAAGGCCCGAGCGCAGGGTCAGGGGCAGGCCCTTGCGGTGGGCGAAGAAGGCCAGGCTGAGCCCGACGAGGGCGTAGATCGCCCATGCGTGCGCGCCGTAGTGGAAGAAGGTTATGCCCATCGCTTCGCGAGCGGCCTGGAATGAGCCGGCATCGGCCTCTGGCGGGCTGATGTAGTGCTGGATGGGCTCGGCCACGCCGAAGTACATCAGGCCAATGCCCATGCCTGCCGCAAACAGCATCGCCAGCCATGATGCGTACGGAAAGTCGGGTTCGGCGTCGTCGGGACCCAGTTTCAGCGCGCCGGTCGGGCCGAGCGCGAGGAACAGCACCAGGCCCAGAAAACCCGCGACGACGGCGATGTAGAACCAGCTGAAAGTTTCGATGACCCAGGCCTGGGCGGCTTGGAACATTCGGTCAGACTGGCCCGGCGCGGCCATGGCGATCACCAGAAGCAGCCCGATGATCAGGCTCGAGCCCCAGAACACGCGTGGGTTCATCTTCGTCGACAGCATCGTCTTCAAGCGTTGCAGTTCCTGTCTGGTTCCTCGGTCTGGCCGATGTTCATTGAGGTGGGGTGACGCGCGGCCTTGAACCGCGCGTTTTGGGTCTGGGTCGCTAGGCGCCGGCTCGCGCCGCGGCCAGTTGCGCCAGTTGCTGGTCGGGCATGACGACCTTCAGATGAGGGAAGGGGATTTCCACCCCCGCTTCGTCGAAGGCCAGCTTCACACGCCGGTTGTACTCGCGGCCGACGGTCCATTGCTGCAACGGCAGGGTCTTGATGCGGGCTTTTAGCACAACACCGCTCTCGGCCAGGCTGTCGACACCGACCACCTCGATGGGATCGAGAATCCGGTCGGTGAAATCCGGATCCGATTTCAAGCGCGCGCCCACGCGCTTCATGATCGACAAGGCCGCGTCCAGGTCCGAGCCGTAGGAGACCCGAAGCTCGAACACATAGTAGGAGAAACTCTTGGTCAGGTTATGGACGACCTGCGCCTCGCTATAGGGAAAGACGTGCACGGTGCCGTCGAAATCCCGTAGCCTGATCGTGCGCAGGGTCATTTGTTCGACGAGCCCGCCGCTGTCGCCGATACGCACGATGTCGCCGACCGAGACGATGTCCTCCACGATGAGGAAGATGCCGGTCAGGAAGTCCTTGACCAGAGTCTGAGCCCCAAAGCCGAGCGCCACGCCGATCACGCCCGCCCCCGCCAGCAGTGGGCCGATCTTCACGCCAAGTTCCGACAGAGCCATCAACACGGCGAGAATCACGATCGCCGACTGCGTGAGCCCTCGAAGGATGGGCGCCAGGGTCGACAACTGAGCGCGCCGGCGAGGCTCGTCGGCCCGGTCGGCGAACCGTCCAAGAGCCCGCCCAATCGCCAGGCCGGCCAACTCGAAGGCCGCAACGGCCAGAACGAGCAGCATGAGCAGGCGCAGAAATCCGGCCAGCATCTGTCCGCCCGCAGGCGTCGCGGTCCAGGCGAGCAGGTCCAGGCCCCAGATATTGAAGATCGTCAGTGCCGCCACGAGGTTGGCCAGCCATTGGGCGGACCAACTGGCGAGCCGGGCCAGGCGGTGGCTGCGGACCGTCCTTTCTGCATCTGCCGGACCAGGCAGGCGCTGGGCGCCCATCAGAGCCAGGCGCTTGACCAAACGACCGGCTGACCAGGCTATCGTCAGCACGGCCAGGGTGAGCCCCAGATTGACCAGCCAGGCGAGCGGACTGAGGGATGAGAAGTGCGCCGGCAGGCCGCGCAGGGCCGCCATGATGCGTTCGCTGGCCGTCAAGGACAGGCCCTCCTTATAGGCTGTGGCGATGTGGAGGTGTGTGAAGGCCCGATAGATCGCGCCGATCGCGCCGATCGCGCCGATCGTGTCGCACGTGTGGGGTTACGTCCGGCTCAGGCTGCGCCAAGCTTGGTGTCAGGCGCTGGCCTGGCCGCGCGACAGCGCGCTGCGAATGCGCGCGACCTGAATGTCGGGCGCGCGCCAAGCGACGTCGCCAAGCGCATCGTGTTGGGTCTTGTCCAGCAGCATCGAACGCACGCCCCAGGTCTCCAGCAGGGTGCTCGCCAGTTGGGAGGTCTTGCGCTCGCCGGTCGGCTCTCCAGCCAGGAGCGCGACGGTGGCGCCTGTCTGAGCGGTGATCGCCAGGGCCATCTTAGCTGTCTGCAGAGGGCCCACGACGCGGATCTGGGCGTCGTAGAGATTGGACATGATCTGCGCGGCGTCGGCGCCCTCGCCGCAGATCAGGAGGACGGTTTCCTTGTCGATGTCGTGCATGGTTCCCCGCTTGCCTCGAGCCGAAGTGTCGGCCCTAAAAGCATCGTATCACGATGCAAGTTGCGTGTTGCACACTTCGGCCTGACGAAAACGTGACCGATATCTGGCGAGCGGCTTCAGAACGGGAAGAACAAGGGGATGGCGGCCATGCCCGCCGCCCAGGTTATCAGGTTGAGGGGAGCGCCGATGCGAACGAAGTCGAGATAGCGATAGCCCCCCATCTGGTAGACCAGGACGTTCGTCTGGTAGCCGAAGGGGGTGGCGAAGGCGGCGCTCGCGGCCATCATCACCGCCACCAGGAACGGCCGGGGGCTGACGCCGAGGTTCTCGGCCAGAGCCACCGCGATTGGCGTAAGCAGCACCGCCACGGCCGCGTTCGAGAGTATCTCCGTCAGCAGCAAAGTCGCCCCGTAGATTAGCGCCAGAGCGTAAAGCGGGCCAAGACCGCGCAGCCATCCAACCAGGCGCTCGGAGGCCAGAGCCGCAAGCCCGGTGACCTCCAGCGACAGTCCGATCACCACCATGCCGGCGATCAGAAGCAGAATATCCGGTCTCAAGCCCTTGTAGGCGTCCTCGGCGCTGATCACGCGGGTGACGACAAGGCCAACGGCGCCGGCGAAGGCCGCCGCTGCGATCGGCAGGAGACCCATGGCCGCGACCGTGACGACGGCGGCGAAGACGCCAAGCGCCGTAAGAGCCCGAAGAGGGGCGAACGGCGCGTTTTGCGGATAGATCGCTGGATCATCGCCAGCGGGGGTCAGGCCGGCGGGCGCGGACAACGGCTCGGCCGCGTGCGTGCTTGAAGCCGACAGCAACACAGGGCCGGCCACGAGCAGATAAAGGCCGCCCGCCAGCGCCACCACCAACGCCACTGGCGTGATCTCGAATAGTCCGAGCGCGGGTTGGCCGGCGCTGCGGGCCATGTCGTTGACCAGAAGGTTGGTCGATGTGCCGATCAGCGTGCATGCGCCCCCCAGGATGGTGACGTAGGATAATGGGATGAGAAAGCGCTTTGGCGATTGGCCCAGGCTCTGGGCGACGTCGCGCACGACGGGGGCGCCCAGAACCACGATCGGCGTATTGTTGAGGAAGGCGGAAGCCAGACCGCAGAGCCCGATCACCAGCCATAACCCCGCCGACCCGAGGCGCGCGCAAAGACGTGTGGCGCCGCGGATCAAAAGCCCCAGAAGGCCAGACAGCTCCATGGCGTAGGCGATCACGAAAAGCGAGGCCAGAGCGATGATGGCGGGGCTGGCGAAAGCGCCTTGAACCTCTACGGGCCGCACCGTGCGCGTGCCCAAAAGCACCGCCGCGCCGGCCAGGGCCGCGACGTCCGAACGCAGCTTGCCATGGATCAGGACGCCGACCACGGCCGCTAGAACGCCAAGAGCGATGATCTGAGCGGGCGTCATGACCGGGACGAGCGCAGTTGCAATCGGGGCCCCATCTTCTGCTAGGCTAGGCGCATGAGCGACAATAAGGCCCAGACCACCGACCGCAAGCTGGCCCTGATCGCGCCGTTCGCCATCGGCCTGGCGGCGATCGGCGTCGTGGTCGTGCTGTTGTTGCGTCCGGACGGCCCTGGGCCCGCGCCGGTCCCTGATCGACCGCAGGTTCAGCCCGCGCCGGCGTCGGCGCCGGCCATACCCGCGCCTGCCGATCCGATCTCGCGGGCCGAACTGATCGAGGCGGCGCAAGCCGCCGCCAGCGCCTACGCGGCCGACGCGCCTTCGTCGGCCGCGAGCCTGCTGGGACGAAAGTTCGCGCTGCGTCTGGCCTTCGGTTGCGCCGGACCCGCGGTCGATCCGGGGCCCCAGCAGGCCTACTACCAGCTCGACCCCGTCGCCAAGTCGGTCCGGCTGGTCGCCAGGCCAGCGGTCTGGACCGACCTGCCCCTGGTGCGCGCCGGCGGGCCAGAGGCGGCCGCGGAGGTGGTTGAGGGCTTTTGGATTCCGAGACCCTGGTCGCGGGGCGAAGGGTGTCCGCATCGACGCGCGGTGGATCCGCCGGCCGCGCCCACGCCTGTAGAGGCTCCCAGCCTGGGCGTGGCCATGTTTCATGACGCGGACGCCTCTCGTGCGCAGCGGCGCGGTGACCGTCCCTACGAGTACGTGTTGAAGCTGCCCGAGCTTGGTGATGCTCAGTCGATGTCCTTCACGCTGCTTCTGGAGGGGCGCATCACGGGCTTTGCCGACCGGACGCCGGTACGTTGCTGGAGCGAGTCCGCCGATCATCGTCCGGTGTGTCTTTACGCCGTCGAGCTCGACAGGGTCGCGTTCGAGGACACTCGGGGAGGCGTCCTTGCTCAGTGGCCGACCTGACGGGCCGTGAACCGATGAAGCATCCTGTTGTCGTCGCCTTGGTCGATGGCTCGGCCTACGGGGCCAGCGTGGCCGAACACGGTGCCTTTCTTGCGGGCCGGGCGGGGGCCAGCCTGCGATTGCTACACGCGCGCGAGCCGCAGGAGACGCCCGCGCAGGCGCGCCGGCTCTTGGAAGACCTGGGCGCGGCGCTTGTCGATCAAGGCGCGCCTGCACCGGATCTGGAGCTTTTTGAGGGGGAAGTCGCCGCCGCGGCCATGACGGCCCGCGCAGATCTTCTGGTGATGGGCAAGCGAGGGGCGTCCGACGTGCCGGAGCGATTGGGAAACAACGTTGCGCCCGCGATAGCAGCGCTCGATACGCCCCTCTGCCTCGTGTCGAAGATCTATCTGCCCATTCACCGGGTGCTGGCGGTCACCGACGCCGACCCGGCAAAGCGCGCGGTGCTGGATCTGGTGGCAAATCATCCCGGCTTCGCCGAGGTCGAGCTTGATCTGGTGGTTGTCTCGGCCAGTCAGGAGGCGGCCGAAGACAAGCTTGGGATCGCACGCCGGGCTCTGGACGGGCGAGCAAGGGCCTTCGCCATTCATGCCGAACGACTGGGGGAAGCGGTTTGGCGGTATCTGGCCGAACGCCCGGCCGACCTCATCGTGATTTCCCGCGCGGTGCTGCTTTCGAGCGGCGAGACGGATCTGCGGCAAGTGCGCTCCGGAGGCCTATGGAGCGCCCGCGCCTCGGTGCTGGTCTGCTGAGCTTCCGGCTCAGGGGCGCGGCCCCGCAGCCCGGCGTGCGGCTTCAATGATCCCGCTCAGGATGTCGGCCCCTTCGTGCAGTCGGGTAAGGTTGCGGCGGGATATCGCCTCGAGAATTTCAGCGCCGCGAGGACGCAACGCCAGGATCACCCGTCGCCGGTCGGTGTCTGAATCCCGGCGGCCGACGAGATCACGCTCGACCAGCCGTGAAACCAGTTCCACAGCGCTATGGTTCTTGATCAACAGGCTTTGAGCCAGCTCGCCGATCGAAATCGGATCGGGTCCTGGATGGGCCTTGATCGCCAACAGGGCCTGATGCTGCTGACTGGTCAGGCCGTAATCCTTTGCGCCTTGTTCGCTGAAGGCGAGGAACTGACGTATGGCGCGGCGAAAGTCGCCCAAGGCCTGGTAATCGGATTGGGAGAGCGCTGCCAAGCTGGGTTGGGAAACGGAGGAGGGGGGCACGGCGAGGCATCCAGCGTCACATCGGAAGGAGCGACGATACCTGCTTATCTAGCATGCGCCGCGAGTCGGTCGACGCCGGTTTGCTGGCCGAAAATTTGACGAATGGATCGTGGGGCGATATTTCTCGCCGTATGTCTGGGGCGAGGGGGCTTGGGGGTGGCGCGCCGGCGCGGGCGAACGAAGATCGCACAGCGCCGGCGCAGCCTGCGAGGCGTCGGCGTCTCGTCGTCATCGGCGGGGCGATCCTGATGGCGCTCGCCGGCGGCGCGGCGGGCGCGCATATGGCGCTCGATGGAATTGATTATCCGGCGTTGCGGGGACCCCGGTTGCGGGTCTCGAGCGTCCATGCCGAACCTGTCGAGCCATCGCGGCGAACGCAGCCTTGAAGGCGTTGGAGTCCCAAAGGCTCACCCTGGAGGGCGGCGGGCGGCCAAGCGCTCGCGCGCTGGGCAGGGGCGCCGAGCCGGCGGTGGTCTCGCGCAAGGGCCTGTCCTCCCTTGGCCCCTCCAGAGTTTCGCCTCGTCGCTGCCGGCCGGCGCGCTGCTGGCGCTGGGCCACGACGACCGATCAGGCGTTTTGTTTCTCGTGGAGGCGTCAATGACGGCCAAGAGCATCACTTCTCCTGAGCGCCTGGGGCCGCCCGAACCTATTAAGGCCAAGGGTCAGGCGCTTTTTCTCGACCTCGACGGCACGCTGGCCAGGATCGTCGAGCGTCCCCAGGACGTCCATGCGGACCCGCGACGCACGGCGCTGCTCAAGGCGCTGGTAGAATGTTTCGACCGCCGCGTGGCGATCATCAGTGGTCGTCCCCTAGATGAGATCATCGCCATCACCCAAGACGCCGTGCCGGCCTTGGCAGGGGTCCACGGTCTGCAGCGCAGAGACGTCCATGGCGCGCGGAGCGCGGTCTCTCCCGACCCCGATCTGGCGATCGCGCGTGATGTGTTCGAGGCTCTGGCCGCCGCGCAGCCTGGCCTGCTGGTCGAAGAGAAGGGCTTGAGCATTACGTTGCATTATCGCGGAAGACCGGGGGCCTGCGAGGCCGTGCGCGACGCAGCCCGGCGCCTGGAAGCATCGACCAATCTCATTTTGCAGGAGGGGGACATGGTCGCGGAAATGCGTACGCCCGGCGACGACAAGTCCAAGGCCGTAGCGCGATTTCTCGCCGAGCCGCCATTTCTCGGCGCGCGACCGGTTTTCGTCGGCGATGATCTCACCGATGAAAACGGATTTATGGCCGCCAACTTGGCCGGTGGATTTGGTGTTCTGGTCGGTCCTGGTCGCGAAACGGTCGCGCGATATCGCTTGGACGATCCCGACGCCGTTCTCAACTGGCTGGACGCTTGCCTGCGGGCCAGCCGATGAGCCGCCTGATCGTTGTTTCCAACCGGGTCAATCCGCCAACGGACGCCGGGGTGGGGACCGCCGGAGGGCTGGCCATGGCGCTGGCTGCAGCCTTGAGGGAGTATTCCGGTGTCTGGTTTGGCTGGAGCGGTGAGACCGCGCCAGCGTTCACCGGCCAGATTTCCATGCAGAAGGCGGGCGGGGTCACCGTCGCGCTGATGGACCTGGAGGAGCAGGATCGGGAAGAGTACTACGATGGCTACGCCAATCGCACCCTCTGGCCGCTATTCCACTCGCGCACCGATCTTGCGGCCTATGAACGCTCGTTCGACGCGGGCTACGAAAGGGTCAATAAGAGGTTCGCCCAGACCCTGGCGCCGCTCATCGGTCCTGACGATCTCGTCTGGGTCCACGACTACCATCTCATCCCCCTTGCTCAGGCGCTTCGCGCGCTCGGCGTCGCCAACAGGATAGGGTTCTTCCTCCATACTCCCTGGCCTGGCCCTCGAACGCTCACGACGCTGCCGCAACATCGCAGGTTGGTCGAAACCCTGCTGGCCTACGATCTGATCGGCTTTCAAAGCCAAGACGCCCTGGCGGCCTTTGGCGAGTATATAGCGCGCGAACTTGGCGAGGCGGTGGCCGACGGCGTGGTTCTTCACAAGGGGCGCTCCGTTTGCGTGGGAGCCTTTCCCATCGGCATCGAAGGGCGGGCCTTCGCCGAGTTGGCCGCCGGATCTGTCGCGCGCTCAAGTTTCGAACGTATGCGCCAGAGCCAAGCTGGGCGAAGCTTGATCATCGGCGTCGACCGGCTGGATTACTCCAAAGGGCTTGAAGAGCGGTTCCTCGCCTACGAGCAGATGCTCTGCGACCATCCGGACTTGGCCGAACAGGTGTTCCTCCTGCAGATCGCCACGCCCAGCCGCGATGGAGTTCAGGCCTACCAGGAAATCCGCGCGCGCCTCGACGCCATATCGGGTCGCATCAATGGCGCCTACGCCACGGTCGACTGGGTGCCGATCCGCTATGTCAACCGCGCCCACCGCCGTGACGAACTGGCGGGCCTCTATCGCGCCGCCCACGTGGGCCTGGTTACGCCGCTACGCGACGGCATGAACCTGGTGGCCAAGGAATATGTCGCCGCCCAGGACCCGCTGGATCCTGGCGTGCTGGTGCTCTCGCGCTACGCCGGCGCGGCCGAGCAGATGGACGAAGCGCTGATCGTCAACCCGTTCAGCCGCGAAGAGATGTCCGAGGCTCTGGCCCAGGCGCTGGCCATGCCGTTTGCCGAGCGGCGGCGGCGTTGGCGAAGCTTGATGGACGGGGTGCTGGCCGACGACGTCTCGGCCTGGCGAGACCGGTTCGTGGCGGCCCTACGCGGCCCGGTGGATAGGGATTTGGACAGCGACAGCAGGCTCGTGACGGCGGAAGACAGCGACAATCGAAAAACATCGTGATACGATCCTATGGCTGAACCATGATCGATGCGATCGGACGAAAGGGCCGACGCGGGGAGGAGACGCGTCATGAAACCGAGCCGTCGCCGGGGCCGGGGACCCAACTGGGGCGGGCTGCCGCTCGAGGTCATGCTGGTGGCCGCAACGGTTCTGATCTGCGTCCTGGTCGTCTCTCAGCGCCTGACCAGCTGAGGGCCCGGCGCCTGTGTTTGAGGGGCGCCTGAGTTTGAGGAGAGCCTCGATGAACCAGACCGATTGGGAAGAGGCGCTGGAAACGGTCGTCGGTTTCCTGGGCGACCCACCCGCGCCGAACACGCCGCAGGGCAAGGTCTTTGACGAGGCCCTCATGCGCGTGCTGGCCGCCGCGCCTTCGGCCGAGCGTGAGCCGCTGTCTTCGACGGACGCGGCCGCGGGTCTGGACGATGGCCTTCGCGCGCGTCTGGACGCTCTGGCCCGGCGGCGGGCGGAGAGTGGGCCGTTCGGCGACCATCCGGACGGCATTGGCCCTACCCTGGGCATGGATCTGAGTCGGTCTTAGGCATGACCGTCAAAGGGGGAGGGTTTGGCGCGCTGGGGGACTACGTGACGCAGCGAGGGGGTAATCCAGGTTTCGATGACGATGTTTCGCAATTCGTGGTCATGCAGCTGTGGACCGAGGAGGCTCTGCAGCTTCTGTTGCTGATGCGCGGAGCGGCCAATCGCACCTGGTCGACATCCAGCCTGGCCAACGCTCTGCAGGTCGATCCCGACATGGTCGACGAGATCGTACGCCGTCTTTGCGCCCTGGGCCTGATCGTGGAGAACGGAAAGGGCTGGCTTTACCGGCCCTCTTCAGCCGCGATCAAAGACCTCTGCGCAAGGGTGGAGGTGGCCTATCGTCAGAGGCCTTTGGCCATGGCCAGTTTGATGGGCCGCGGGCGGGCAAGGCTGGATGAACTCGCCGACGCTCCGCCTTAGGACGCCCAAGGGTCCAAGATGGGCTTGCCCGCCATGCCGCCCATCTGCCGCGGCAGATGGGCGCGAGCCCTCCGTCTTGACCCCGGGCACGGGCAAGGTTAGGGCCATATATATCGTGTAGCGATGTATATTCTCTCGCTCAAGTTCTGGCCTTCAAAGCGCGCCCTCGAGGCGAAAAGTTCTTGTCCATGTCCTCGCCTCTGGAAGCGCTCGGCCGGCAGCGCAAGCTGGTTCGTCTACGGGCCCGGCGCTCGATGCGCACCGCCGCGGTCGTGGCCGCGGCGGTCGGGGCGGGGGCGGCGGCGGTCGGTTTCGCCAAGCTGTGCGATGCGGCCATGGGCCTCCATGCCCGGTTGATCGGTGGAAGAGCCTGGCTTGGTCCCTTGCTGCTGGTGGTCGGCCTGCCGCTTTGCGTGGCGCTGATGCGCCGGCTGGCGCCGGCCGCGGCCGGCAGCGGCATCCCCCAGGTCATCGCCGCGGGCGAGATCGGACGCGGGCGCGACGTCGGCGGTGAAAAAATCCATGACGAGCGGGTGTCGATCCGCACGGCGCTGGTCAAGGTCGCCTTGGCGGCGCTGCTCCTGTTCTGCGGCGGGTCGATCGGCCGCGAAGGGCCGACCGTGCAGGTGGTGGCCGCGGTTATGGTCTTCCTGACCGGCTGGCTGCGGGGCGGACCCGGGCGGCGCACCCTGCTGATCGCCGGCGGCGCGGCCGGCGTTTCGGCGGCGTTCAATACCCCCATCGCCGGCATCGTCTTCGCCGTCGAGGAACTGGCGCGCGGCTTCGACAAGCGCGCCAACACCGTGGTGATCCTGGCCGTGGTCTCGGCGGGTGTGGCCGCCTATGGGCTGGGCGGAAACTACGCCTATTTCGGCGACATGTCCGGTTCGGCGGGCTGGAACGCCTGGATCAGCGCGGCGCAGATCGGGGTCGTCTCAGGCCTGATGGGCGGATTGTTCTCGCGCCTGATGGCCGCGGTCCTGGTTGGCGACAACCCCGTCCGGCGCTGGAAGGACGCCCGCCCAGTCCTGTTCGCCGGTCTATGCGGACTGGTGGCCGCGGGCGCGGCCGTGCTCAGCGGCGGGGCGTCCTACGGCGCAGGCTACGACGAAGCCAAGTCGTTGCTCTTTGGCCGCTTCGCTTCGGGCTGGGGCTTGGCGGCGGGTAAGTGGCTGGCCACGCTGGCCGCCGCCGCCAGCGGCGCGCCCGGCGGCATCTTCGCGCCCTCCCTGGCCACGGGCGCGGGTCTTGGCGCGCTCTTCGCCCATATCGCGCCTTGGGCGGGCGGTCGCGAAGCGGTGACGCTCGGCATGGCGGGCTATCTGGCCGGCGTCGTCCAGGCGCCCCTGACCAGCGCGGTGATCCTTATGGAAATGACTCGCGATCCAGGACTGGTGGGACCGCTGCTGCTCTGCACCCTGGTCGCGCGCCGCTGTTCCGAAGCCGTCGCGCCCGTGCCGCTCTATCATGCTCTGGCGCGCGCCTGGACGCGGCCGCGCCGGCGAACCGCGGCCCATCCCGCCAGCGAGCCCGAGCGATGAGCCTTCTGACCTGGGCGCGGCGATTGCTGGTCGCCAGCGCCATGCTGCTTTTGACGGCGATCGCCGTCAGCGTCATGACCCAGGACGCCTGGCTGCTTGCCGCTCATGCGGTAAGCGCCTTCAGCGCTGTCGGCGCGGCGATCGGCGTGTTGCTCCTCCTGGCGGCGGGATTGCGCAAGGCCGCCAGACAAGGTGGGGGAAGGGGGGGCGGCGTCGATATCCTGCCTCACGAAATGGGTCTGACCGGGCTGGTGGAAGCCGACAGTCCCTCCGGGCGGAGCGGAAATCTCCCGTCTGGACGCCCCTAGGCGCTCGGCAGCCGCCGTAGGGAGCCGACGGACTGGATCAGCACTGGTCCTGTGGGGATTTTTCGACGCAGGGCGACGGACAGTTCGGCGCCGTCCTCCAGGCGCAGCCTTGGCGAACGCGCGCTGAGCGCCTGTCCCAGCATGGCTTCGGGCGCGTCGATGACCCCGCTGGCGGCCCGGCGGCGGCCGCCCAGCGTCAGCACAAGGGTATAGGCGACCGGAAGGTTAAGCCCCGGGGCGATAAGAACGCCGTCTCCGCTAAGGCGCGCTGTCGTGGCCAAGCCCGTCTCCGTGACGTCCCATCGCGCGCCAGCATGCCGTGCGCGGCCGATGGGGCCAAGTCTATCCTGACTCGGCGGCGGCGATGGTCGGCCTGGCTGGAGATCAGGTAGTCGCGACCGGCGCCGCACGCCGTTGGGCGTCGACCTGTTCGATCAAGCTCCGCGGGTCGAACGGTTTGCCGATTATCGCGTCGGCGCCAAAGCCTTGCGCCCAGTCCAGGGCCTGGGCCTTGTCGATCAGCTTGGAACCGCCGCTCATGGCGATGATCCGCGTGGCTGGCCATCGGCGCTTGATTTCGGCGATCGTTTCCAGCCCTTCCCGGTTGGGCATCAACAGATCGATCAGCGCGATCGCAAACGGGCCTTTTTCGAAAGCGGCGATGGCTTCATCGCCGTCGGCGGCCTCGACGGGTTCAAGTCTAGCGCCTTGCAGGAAGATGCCGGCGACTTCACGCACGAAGGGGTCGTCGTCGACGACAATAACTTTCATGGCGGGGCTCGTAGGGTTCACGAGGCAGGTTTATGGGGCAAGAAGTCTAGCGTGACCTGGCCTGGCTGGCGTCGAGACATCTCGCCGCAAGACGGGACGGGCCGGGTCGGCATCCGCTCGGTCGTTTCACCCATCGGCGCAAGCGACCCGCGGCCCGTGAAGGTCGAGACGGCGGCGGCCCGGTCAGCGAGGATAAAGCGAAGGGCGAGGCGGCCGGTGGGCGTGAGAGGAGGCTCCCGCTGGAGCGCCTCAACCTGCATCGCAGCCCTGAGGCTCGCAGCGGAAGAGAAGGATATTGCGGACTTGGACGCCCGACGCTCAGGCGCTGATCGGGATCTTCAGGAACACGCCTCCCGCCGGCGTCGGCGCGGGCAGGGCGCCGGCGCGGATGTTCACCTGCAGGGACGGCAGGATCAGGGTCGGGGCCGGCAGGGTCGCGTCGCGCGCCGTGCGCAGGGCGACGAAGTCGTCTTCGGCCCGGCCGTCGCGCACGTGGATGTTGCCGGCCCGCTGCTCGGCGACGGTGGTCTCCCAGCGATAGTCCGACCGGCCCTGCGGCAGGTAGTCGTGGCCGACGAAGAGGCGGGTTTGCGGCGGCAGGGCCAGCACCTTGCGGATCGAGCGGTAGAGGGTGCGCGCGTCGCCGCCGGGGAAGTCGGCGCGGGCGGTGCCGTAGTCGGGCATGAACAGGGTGTCGCCGACGAAGGCGGCGTCGCCGATCAGATAGGTCAGGCAGGCCGGGGTGTGGCCGGGCGTGTGCAGGGCGCCGATCGAAAGCTCGCCCAGGGGCAGGGCGTCGCCCTCGTTCATCAGCACGTCGAAGACCGCGCCGTCGGCGGCGAGGTCTGCCTCGAACACCGGGACGAAGGTCTTCTGCACCTCGACGATCCGCGCGCCGATGACGATCTTCGCGCCGCTCTTGCCGCGGATGTAGTCGGCGGCCGACAGGTGGTCGGCGTGGGCGTGGGTCTCCAGCACATAGGCAAGGGTCAGGCCCCGGGCCTCGACGGCGGCCAGCAGGGCGTCGGCCGAGCGGGTCGAGAGCTTGCCGGCCTTGGGTTCGTAGTCGAGCACGGGGTCGATGATCGCGGCCGTGCGCGTGGCCGGGTCGGCGACGACGTAGCTGACCGTGAAGGTGGCGGGATCGAAAAACGCTTGAACGTCGGGGCGCATGGCCGGAGCCTCCGGTGGCGGGATCTATATATTAGGTCTTGTTAAATTAGATCAAGCTAATATATGGCGATCATGTTCGATCTCTCGCGTTTCGACGTCAGCCAGTTCGAGGCCAGCGCCGCGCAGGCCGCCAAGCTCCTGCGCGCCCTGGCCAACGAGCGACGGCTGATGATCCTGTGCCAGCTCGCGGACGGTGAACGGTCGGTGGGGCAGATCCAGCCCCTGGTCGGCCTGTCGCAGTCGGCCCTCTCGCAACACCTGGCGGTGCTGCGCGAGGAGGGGATCGTGGCTACGCGCCGCGAAGCCACGAGCCTGTGGTACCGGATCGCCGATCCGGCCGCCCTCAAGGTGGTGGGCACGCTCGCGGAGATCTTCTGCCCTCCAGTGGAGACCGCCGCCCATGACCAAAATCCTCAATCCCCTGACGCCTGACGAGGCGGCCCGGTGCCTTGCCGAGGGCCGCGCCGTAATGATCGACATCCGCGAAGCCGACGAGTTCGCCCGGCGGCGGGCCAGGGGCGCGCGGTCGCGGCCGCTGTCGAGCCTGGACGCCGGCGGGCTGAACCTGGAGGGCGGGCGCCCCGACGCGCTTGAGGTGATCTTCACCTGCCGCTCGGGCATGCGCACCGGGGCCAACGGGGCGCGGCTGGCGGCAGCCTGCGAAGGGCCGGCGCACGTGCTCGAGGGCGGGCTCGACGCCTGGGACCGGGCCGGCCTCCCCGTCGAGACCGACGCCAAGGCGCCGCTGGAGATGATGCGTCAGGTGCAGATCGTCGCCGGACTGCTGGTGCTGACCGGCGTGATCCTGGGCCTGGCCGTTTCGCCCTGGTTCCTGGGCGTGGCCGGCTTCGTCGGGGCGGGGCTGACCTTCGCCGGGGTCACCGGCTTCTGCGGCATGGCCAGGCTGCTGGCCCTGGCGCCCTGGAACCGTCCGGCGCGGGCCTGAGGCCATGGATGCGAGCCTGGTCGCCGCCGCCCTCAGCGGGGCGGTGGTCGCGCTGCTGCTGACGCTGTTCGGCGGCGGCGGTTCGGTGCTGGCGACGCCGCTGCTGCTCTATGTGGTCGGGGTGAGCGACGCCCATGTGGCGATCGGCACCTCGGCGGCGGCCGTGGCGGTCAACGCCGCCGTCGGCCTGGCCGCCCAGGCGCGGGCCGGGCGGGTGAAGTGGCCCTGCGCCCTGACCTTTGGCGCGCCGGGCCTCGTCGGCTCCCTGGTCGGGGCGCACGTCGCCAAGGCCCTGCCGGCCGGGCATCTGCTGGCCTGGTTCGCCCTGGCCATGGCCGCCGTCGGGCTGTCGATGTTCCGCGCCCCGCGCTCGCCCGGCGACCCGGACGTGCGCATCGACCTGGGCAGGGCCGCGCGGCTGGTTCCCGCCGGCGCGGCGACGGGGCTGGCTGCGGGGTTCTTCGGTATCGGCGGCGGCTTCCTGATCGCGCCGGGACTGATGGCGGCGGCCGGCATGACCCTGGCCAATGCGGCGGCCTCGTCCCTGGTGTCGGTGGCGCTGTTCGGCGCGGCGACCAGCGTCAGCTACGCCGCCTCGGGCCTGGTGGACGGGCGATTGTTCCTGGCTCTGGTCGCGGGCGGCGCCGTCGGGGTGGCGGCGGGCGTGCGTCTGGCGCCGCGGCTGGCCTCGCGCGTCCTGCTGGCGCGCCGGCTGTTCGCGGTGATGGTGGTGGCGACCGCCGCCTACGTGCTGTGGCGGGCGTGGACCGCTGGGAACTGAGGTCCCAGGCGAGCCTTGGCCGGACGACCGGTCCGACCGGGCTCGGCGCTTTGATCAGGCCAAGGAGACGCCGACGATCAGGTCGTCCCTGAGCCAGGACTCCAGCCAACCTCCGGCGCGACGGACGCCTTCGTCCGCGCCCAGCCGGTCGACAGCGTCTTCACAGATCGTGGCGAAGCGCGCCCCGGCGCGCGTTTGCTGCAGGGCGCACGCTTCGTCCGCCTCGATGGCGCGGACCAGGGGACCCTGACGCGAGCGCCAGACCCTAGGCCCGCCAAGCGCGGCCGCGGTCTCGACGGGGGGCGGGGGCGCGTGCGCCGCCAAGGCCGACCATATGGCCGCCGCGTTCGTGGTCTGGTTTGCGAGGAAAAGGCTTGGGCTGAGGCGCAGCACGGCCCTGTCCCAATCCACGTCCGTCAGCGCCGCAGGCGAAAGGGGCTCGGCGTCGATCGCGACGAACGCCTGGTCGAGCGCCAGGTCGATCCAGGCCAGTTCGGCGATTTCCGGATCCTCAGGATGGAGGCGGGCCAGGGTCTGCGGAAACCCGGCGCCGTAGGCGTCCAGCGTCCAGCTGCTGGGCGGCACGCGTTCGATATGAACGGCGGCGGCGGCCAGAAAAGCGTCGTGACCCATCCACTTGCGTGTCTGCTCGAAGATCGCCTCCAGGCAGGCCGATAACTGGGCGCGATAATTGTTCTGGTAGATCAGCAGACCCGGACTGGCGTTCCGACCGATCCGTCCGGCCGCCTGCGCGTCTTGCGCCGTCAGCCAGGCGTGCATGTCACGCTGCAGCGACAGGAGGCTCATGCCGCCACCCGGGGCGCCTGCGCGGCGATGGCCCGCGCGGTCTGCAGTTCCGCCAGCAGTTCGGCCAGCGGAGGGATGTCGTCATCGCGCTCGATCATGGTCGCCACGGCCCCAAGCCTGGGCGCGACATGGGCGTAGAGCCGCCAGACGGCGTCGGGGACCGGCTGATCATGGGTGTCGATCAGCATGGCGCGGCCTTGGCTGTGCCCCGCCAGATGGATCTGGCGCACCCGGTCCAGAGGTAGGGCGTCCAGATAGGTCAGGGCGTCGAAGCCGTGGTTGCTGGCGCTGACGAAGACATTGTTGAGGTCAAGCAGGAGCTGACATCCTGTCCTTGAGCATATCGCCTCCAGGAATTGCCATTCGCTCATGTCGGCTGGCCTGACGTCGATATAGCTCGACGGGTTTTCGACCAGCAGGCAGCGGCCCAGCGCCCTCTGGGCGCGGTCGATATTGGCGCAGACGATGTCGAGCGCCTCAAGGGTATAGGGCAGGGGCAGCAGATCGTGGGCGTTGAAGCCCTCGATCCTTGACCAGCTGAGGTGATCGGAGACGAACAGAGGATCGATTTCGTCAATCAGATCGCGCAGCCGAGCCAGATAGCGATCGTCCAACCCGTCGGCCGAGCCCAGCGACATCGACACCCCATGCAGGGCGACGGGATATCTGGCGCGAACCTGGCGCAGGATCTCTCGCGGGCGTCCGCCGTCGACCATGAAATTCTCCGAGATCACCTCGACGAAATCGACGGCGACATCGCCCTCCAGGAATGCGGCGTAGTGGGGTTTGCGCAGGCCAAGCCCGAAGCCGGCGAATGGAGCGGTCATGTCTTGCTCTCCCGCGKGGAGGATACGGCCCGGCGTCGGCGCGCCGGGCCAGGCTGGGTTACTTGGGTTCGGTCGTGGCGCCGCCGGCGGCCTTGCAGGCCTTCAGGGTCATGGCCTTGAAGCCCTGGCCCTTGCAGTCGTTCTGGCCCTTGCAGTCATGCTTGGCCGACTTGCAGTCGGACGTGCCCTTGCAGCTGTTGACGCCGTAGCAGTGGACGACCTCGGCCTTGGCGCCGTCTTCGGCCGCGAAGGTGGGCGTCGAGGCCGCGGCGATGGCCACGACGGCGGCGGAGGCGGCAAGGCTCAGGCCGGTGCGGGCGATGGTCATGGGGGATCTCCGATCAGGGTTCAGCCAGTATGGCCTTGCCTGTTCGCGGCGCGCGGGCGATCGGTTACAGCCCGCGCATCTCACCAGCGCAGAAGGCGCGGCCCCAGCAGAGCGCCCAGCAGACTCGTCGCCAGGATCCCCAGCGAGTACCAGATCAGCACGAAGATCGCCGAGGTCTCGGGGCAGTGCAGGCAGTAGACGGCGGCGGCGAAGGCTCCCGCCAGGAGCCCGGCCGCCGCGCCGGCCGCGCGCAGTCGGGTGGGGGCCAGGCGGCGGAACGACCATAGCAGGCCGGCGAAGATCGGCATGGCCAGGGCCAGGACGCGCCAGGGGCAGCTCTTCCAGCTGTGCCCCAGCCACATGGCCAGCCACTCCCCGGGCGGGGTGCGCAGCAGATCGAGGACGCCGACCCCGGCCAGGAGCAGAACCGGGATCGCCGCCAGCCAAAGTCCATGCAGCTTGGCGCTGTCCGGCCGCGCCAGCTGCACGGAGATCGTCAGGGCGGCCAGGGCCAGCGACAGGGTGTAGGCCCATTTCATCCAGAAGGTGAAACCCGCCATGGCCGCCAGCAGGTCCGGGCGAATACCGGTCCACAGCGCCAGAACGCCAGTCGACACCATCGCGCCCAGACCCAGGCCGACCAGCAGGCGGCGCCCGATTGCGCCGCGCCGCACGGGACGAACCTCCTGGCTCAGCGTCGTGATCAGCTCGTCTGTGTTCATCGCGCATCTCCGACGATGCGCGCCATCAGCGCCTTGAGGCCGCGGTGCACCGACACCTTCGCGTCGGACTCCCCGATGCCGCCGGCCTCGGCGGCTTCGGCCATGCTGAGCCCTTCGACACGCGTGGCGCGGATCATGCGGGCCTGCTTGGCGGGCAGCAGGGCCAGCAGGCGGTCGACGTCGAGGCGGGCGGCCACGGCGTCTTCCTCGCCTTCGGCCATCAGCATGTCCTCCAGCCCCTCTATGGGCCTCAAGCGGCTGACCCGGCGGAAATGGTCGATCATCTTGTAGCGCGCGATCGCGAACAGCCAGGCCGTGAAGGTCCGGGTGCGGTCATAGCTGGCGCGCCGCGTGTGCACCGCGATCAGGGTTTCTTGCACCAGGTCCTCGATATCGTCATCGGAGCCGCGGGCGCGGCGCCGGTAGAAACCGCGCAGCAGCGGAACCAGCAGGCGCAGCAGGGCGGCGTGGGCGGCGGCGTCGCCGTCCAGCCCATCGACCATCAAGCTGTGCAATACGTCCTCGTCCGCCCGCATTCATGCTCCTCGACAAGGGTTCGGCGAAGCTGACCGGAAGGTTACAGCGGCATGATCCGATATTTTGCGACGGCTGTAACCGGATCGCGGACGGCGCCGAACTGGCGCCATGGCCCGGGCTATTCGCCTCGTTCCGGGCCGTGACCGTCGCTTCGCGCGCGGTCTGTCGAGGCGCCCATCCCAAGGAGGAAGTCTATGCGCAACACCCACGCCGTCCTGGCCGCGACCCTGGCCATCGCCGCCGCCACCGTGCTCGCCGACGCCGCGGCCGCCGACGAGGCCAAGCCGGCCATGGAAAAATGCTACGGCGTCGCGCTGGCCGGCAAGAACGACTGCAAGGCGGGCGCGGGCACCAGTTGCGCCGGCACCTCGAAGGTCGACTACCAGGGCAATGCCTGGAAGCTGGTGAAGGCTGGAACCTGCACCGGGATCAAGACGCCCAAGGGGGCCGGGTCCCTGACCCCCAAGACGTGATGTCGCTGTGGCCGGGGCGGCCACGCCCCGGTCAGATCATGGCTGGAGACTGGCATGTCATCCTTGAGCTTTGTCCACACGCGTCTGGTCCGCGGTCTCGATCGCCTGGCGCCCGACGCTTTGCTGCTGCTGGTCGCACGGCTCGGCGCGGCCGCCGTTTTCTTCACCTCGGGCCGAACCAAGGTCGATGGCGTCTTCCACATCACCGACGCGACCTTCGAGCTCTTTCGAACCGAATACGCCTTGCCGCTGATTCCGCCCCAGATCGCCGCGGTCGCCGCGACGCTGTCTGAGCATGTCTTCTCAATCCTGCTGGTGATGGGACTTCTGACCCGTCTTTCGGCCGCGGCCCTGCTGGGCATGACGTTGGTGATCGAGATCTTTGTCTATCCCGACGCCTGGCCAACCCATCTCAGCTGGGCGGCGATCCTTTTGCCTCTGGTCGCGCGCGGCGGCGGCGCCTGGTCGGCGGACCGCATCTGGATGCGCGGCAGACCGGGTTGCCAGCCCTAGGTGTCAAACGGCGTTGAAAATTGACCCCCTATCGGCGTCCAAAATTGACCCCTCTGTTGGTTGTCCTGGGCTGGCGGCGAGGCGCGTAGCCATCAGCTAGCGCAGCGCGTCGCCGCCGGGTGAGCCGCGTGAGATTCAGCTGCCCGGAGG
>NZ_JBFTJR010000041.1:0-50697 GCF_056395525.1 Caulobacter sp. 10L414 | reverse complement strand
CGCCGCCCCCGGTGTCGCGTCCGGCTCCGGCCGCCGCCAAGCCGGCCGTGTCGCTGGCCGGCGCCGACAGCCGCCCGGGCGTCAATCCGGTCCGCTCGGCCCAGGCCAAGCTCGCCGCCTTCGCCTCGTCGGCCCCGGCCGCCAGCAGCGACGACTGGGAAGAATTCTGATCGCGTAACACGCCCCGCGTATCGGGGGCGTATCCTCCCTGAACTTAAGACCCCGCCGGTGAAAGCCGGCGGGGTTTTTGTTTGCTCAAGCTCGCACACCTAGTCTCGTCATCCCGGCCGAAGCGCAGCGTAGAGCCGGGACCCAGGGGCCAGGCGCAGGACCGTTCAGCAGTTCAGAGTCTCGTACAGATCAAGCCATTGCGGGTTCATCGCCTCGATCAGCTCCAGCTTCCATGCCCGCCGCCAGCGCTTGATCAGCTTTTCGCGCCGGATCGCCGCGCCGATCTCGTCGTGAACCTCGTACCAGACGAGCCGGGTCACCCCGTACTTGCGGGTGAAGCCCGACGCCAGCATCTCGCGATGCTCCCAGATCCGGCGCGACAGGTCGTTGGTGACGCCCACATAGAGCGTGCCGTTGCGATCGCTAGCCAGGATGTAGACATAGGAAACGCGCTCCATTTCGCCCCCTAAATTTGGAACAAAACAGAAATACGGAGGCGTTGCGGGCGCAATGCCGGCGGCCCCTGGGTCCCGGCTCTCCGCGCTTCGCGCTCCGGCCGGGATGACGAACTAAATTAGCTTGGGAACGAGCCTATCGGCTCGCCTTCATCGGCGCGTCCACCGCGCAGCCGTCAATGGTCCGCAGGACGGCGTAGCGGCCCTTGGGGCGGGGCTCCCTGGCCAGCGGACGGAGGGGATCGACCCGTTCCTTCTTTTCCAGCGTGAAGGTCGTCTCGCCGCCAGGGCAGCCGCGTTTCACGACGGGGAGCGCATTAGCCCCGACCGCGCGGGGCGGATCGACGGGCGCCGCCTGCACCGCAGCGGCCAGCAGCGGGTGGACAAGAGCATGGCGGGTCTCCGTTGCCGAACTCCGCCACTCTACGTCCGATTGCCTGGATGCGTCTTCAACTTACCGGATCGGCTGACGGCGAGACGCGGCGGTGTGCGGCCTGATTTCGACCAGGCGTCTCAAACTGAGCCGTCCCCCGCCGATGCTGTTGCGTCGCTAAGGCCGTGGCGCAATTTGAGATTGATTGGAGGGCCGACACACGCTGGCCGCCCGCCGATCCGCGCCATTCACTGACCACGCCATGCACTGGGGGAAACGCCAATGACGACCGGGACCACGACCGACAACCTCTTCGCCGACATCGCCGCCATCAGTTACGTTCTGAGCGACACCTGGATGGGCAACGCCCAGGTCGGGGTCTGGAACTCCGAAATCTCGGTCATGGGCAAGTCGATATCGGTTCAGCAGCCGAACAGCACCGACATCTACGACTACTTCCTGATCGAGCTGGTCGGCCAGAGCTCGCTGACCGTCAACCAGGGCAACCGCCCGCCCGCCGGCTACGGCCTCAACATCGACTTCATCACGCCCAACGAACCGCCGCCGCCCGTGGAACTGATCCTCAGCTCGCCCGACACGACGGTGACCACGACGACCTACACCGACGGCATCAGCTACACCTTCAACGGAAGCATCGGCTTCTCGCCGTCCGGCCCCAGCGTCTCGATCGGCAGCTCGCAGACGATTACCAACACCACCACCAGCTCGATCGCCAGCCTCGAGGTTCTCAACCTCTCGGGCGTGGCCGGCAGCGTCGCCGGTTCCTGGGAATACATCATCGCGGCGAAGTCGCTGGAGTCGCAGGGCGCGACGCCTCTGCTGGGCCAGGTGCTGGTGCGCCGGCCGCACTCGTCGGAGCCGCTCAGGGTCAACGTCGAGGTCTCTGTCTTTTTCAGCAACAAGCACCTGCCCACCGGCCTGGACTGGAGCGGCGTCAGCCAATACTTCACCGGCTACCAGGGCGACCACATGTCGCCGCTGACGAAGGGCAACGCCAGCGTCGCCATGCTGTACACCCGCATGCTCGACGCCCCGCCGCTGCCGCTTGCGGTCGCCCAGGCCGTCGGCTGAACAACAAAAAGCCCCGCCGTCGCCGGCGGGGCTTTCCGATCTCCAGGGCGATGCCTGGCCTGTCAGGCCTGCCCGTCCTTAGGCCTGCATCGTCCAGCCTTCGACGCCCATGGCCGCCTGGCGCAGGGCTTCCGAGCGGGTCGGGTGCGGGTGGCAGGTGCGGGCGACGTCTTCCGACGAACCGCCGAACTCCATGGCCACGCAGATTTCGGCGATCATGTCGCCGACGTTGGGACCCACGGCGTGGGCGCCCAGGATGCGGTCGGTCTTGGCGTCGGCCAGCACCTTCACGAAGCCGTCGGTCTCGTGGTTGATCTTGGCGCGGCTGTTGGCCAGGAACGGGAACTTGCCGACCTTGTAGGCGACGCCCGCGGCCTTCAGTTCGTCTTCCGTCTTACCGACGGTGGCGACTTCCGGCTTGGTGTAGATGACGCCCGGGATGATGTCGTAGTTCACGTGGCCGGCCTTGCCAGCGATCAGCTCGATACAGGCCACGGCCTCGTCCTCGGCCTTGTGGGCCAGCATCGGACCCGAGGTCACGTCGCCGATCACCCAGATGCCGTCGACGCCGGTCTTGTAGTGGTCGTTGGCGATGATCCCGCGCTTGTCGGGGGTGATGCCCACGGTTTCCAGGCCCAGGCCTTGCGTGAACGGGCGACGGCCGATGGCCACCAGCACGTAGTCGGCCTGCAGGGTCTCGGCGGGACCGCCGGCGACCGGCTCCAGCGTCAGTTCGGCCTGCTTGCCCTTGTCGGCCGCGCCGGTGACCTTGGCGCCCAGCTTGAACTTAAAGCCCTGCTTGGTGAGGATCTTCTGGAAGGCGGTGGCCACTTCAGTGTCGGTGCCCGGGACGATGCGGTCCAGGTACTCGACGACGGTGACTTCGGCGCCCAGGCGACGCCACACCGAACCCAGCTCCAGGCCGATGACGCCGGCGCCGACCACGATCAGGCTCTTGGGAACCGACGGCAGCGACAGGGCGCCGGTCGAGTCGACGATGCGGCCGGCGTTGTCGATGGTCACGCCCGGCAGCGGGGTGGGCTCCGAACCCGTGGCGATGACGATGTTCTTGGTCTCGAGAACGCGTTCGCTGCCGTCTTCGGCCTTCACGACGACCTTGCCCGGCCCGTCGATGCGGCCCCAGCCCTTCACGTACTCGACCTTGTTCTTCTTCATGATGAACTCGACGCCCTTGGTCAGGGCTTCGACGCTCTCGGCCTTCTGGGCCATCATCTGGTCGAGGTTCAGCTTCGGCTTCACTTCGATGCCGAGCTTGGCGAACTCGCCGCCGGCGGCGGCTTCATAGTATTCCGAGGCGTGCAGCAGGGCCTTCGAGGGCATGCAGCCGACGTTCAGGCAGGTGCCGCCGAGCTTGCCGCGACCTTCGACAATGGCCGTCTTCAGGCCCAGCTGGCCGGCGCGGGTCGCCGCGTTGTAGCCGCCGGGGCCGCCCCCGATGATGACGACGTCGTATTGGGCCATGGGATCTTCGCCTTGCAGCAACGCGCCAGGAACGGCGCCGGACAGAATATGGTGTCGGCAAGACGCTTTGGCAGGCCTTGCCGAGGCGGGGCTACTCCTAGTGCGGCGGGGGACAAAACGGAACCCGTTTTTCGCCCTTATGCGTGATCCAGAAAGGGAAATTCCGCCTTGCAGCCCGCGTCTTGCACAGGCGCGCCCTGCTCGGCCGGCGGGCACGTTCTTGCCGCCCGCCCACTTTTCCGCGTCGTCCTTGCCGACAGCTTGGCCATGCTCTAGCCATTTCGTCCTTCACCGGAGCCCGCCATGCCGCGCGCGCTCCAAATTCAAGACGGCAAGGCGCCCCGGTTCAGGTCGAACCGGGCGGCGCTCGGGAGGCGACATTGCTCAGCACTTGGAAGTCGTGGACCGCGGGGGCGGCCCTCGCGATCGGCATGATGGCCGGCGGAAACGTCATGGCCCAGGAAGCCAAGCCCGCGCCTGAAAAGGCCCCGGCCGCCGAACTGCCGGCCTTCCCGGCCGACAAGTCGGTCAAGCAGACCACCGTCCTGGCCGGCAAGACGCTGTCCTACACCGCCACCGTCGGCTCGCTGCCGGTGCGCGACGAGAAGGGCAAGAAGATCGCCGAGGTGGTGTTCACCGCCTACACGCTGGACGGCCCGCGCGATCCCAACCGTCCGGTGACCTTCGGCTTCAACGGCGGCCCCGGCGCGGCCTCGGTCTATCTGAACTTCGCGCTGGGTCCCAAGCGCGTGCAGTTCGGCGCCGAGGGCGACAGCCCCTCGGCCCCCACCCGCCTGCAGGACAATCCGGCCAGCTGGATGGACTTCACCGACATGGTGTTCATCGACGCCGTCGGCACCGGCTTCTCGCGCAGCCTGACGACGCCCGAAGAGACCAAGAAGCGCTTCTACGGCGTCAAGCAGGACATCGACTACCTGTCGCGCATCGTCTTCGACTGGCTGGTCAAGAACGAGCGCCTGCAGTCGCCCAAGTACATCGTCGGCGAAAGCTACGGCGGCTTCCGCGGCCCGCGCCTGACCTACACCCTGCAGACCGACTACGGCGTCGGGATCAACGGCCTGGTTCTCGTCTCGCCGCTGCTGTCGAGCGCCGGCCGCACCGCCCAGGAGATCTCGCCCCTGCCGTCGATGTGGACCCTGCCGTCGATCGCCGCCGCCAAGCTGGAGCGCGACGGCAAGCTGACCCCGGCCGCCATCAAGGAGGTCGAGGACTACACCCGCGGCGAATACATGGTCGACCTGATGAAGGGCAGCGACCCGGCCGCGCTGGACCGCCTGACCACCAAGGTCTCGGCCATGACGGGCCTGGACCCCACCTATGTGCGCCGCGCCGGCGGGCGTCTGGAGACCCAGTCGTTCCTGCGCGAGGTGTTCCGCCAGACCGGCCGCCTGGGCAGCCGCTACGACAGCAACGTCACCTCGCTGGACCCCTTCCCGTTCGCCCCCGAACAGGAAATCAACGACCCGATCCTCGACTCGATCATCGCGCCGACCACCAGCGCCATCGTCGACTTCACCACCCGCACCGTCGGCTGGAAGGTCGAGGGTCGCTACGACGCGCTGTCGGGCGAGGTGAACCAGGCCTGGGACCGCGGCCGCGGCCCCGACACCGAGTCGGTCACTGACCTGCGCAAGTCGGTCTCGGTCGACCCCAAGCTGAAGGTGCTGATCGTCCACGGCTACAACGACCTGTCGTGCCCGTTCTTCGCCTCGCGCCTGGTGGTCGACGCCATGCCGGCCACGGCCAACGGCCGCGTGACGCTGTCGAACTATCCCGGCGGCCACATGTTCTACAGCCGCCCCGACAGCGGCGCGGCCTTCCGCGCCGACGTCAAGAAGCTGTACGGCGCCAACTAAGGCAACGATTTCTCACGACTTCGGAAGGCCGTCCCGGGAAACCGGGGCGGCCTTTTGCTTGTCCGCTCCGCGAGCAGGCCCGCATCCCGCCCCGCAGAAAAACTGGCCGGTCGCGGAGCCATTCTCCATTTCACCGATAGGAATAGGTAGATATCACCGCAGCCCAATCGCCGAATGGCGTTATCTCGAATTGAGGGGGCTCTCTGATGATCGCACTTTCGGCCAAGCGGCTCGGCCGCGCCGCCCTGCTGGGCGCGCTTCTGTCCACCACCGCGGGCCTGGCCCTGGCGGCCGAGGCGCCCGCCGCGCCGCTCGCCGCGCCCCCGGCCGATCCGGCGGCCGACCCGAGCGCCAACGACGACGCCAGCCTGGTCGGGCAGATCTTCGTCACCGCCCGCCGCCGTGAGGAAAGCGCCCAGGAGGTGCCGATCGCCCTGACGGTGACCTCGGCCGAGACCCTGACCCAGACCGGCGTCAACAGCATCGTCGCCCTGACCCAGCTGGTGCCGACCCTGCAGGTGCTGTCGCCCAACCCCCGCAACACCGCCCTGACCATCCGCGGCCTGGGCGCGTCCTACGGCCTGGCCAACGACGGCCTGGAGCAGGGCGTCGGCATCTATGTCGACCAGGTCTACAACTCGCGTCCGGGCGCTGCGACGCTCGACTTCATCGACATCCGCCAGATCGAGGTGCTGCGCGGCCCGCAGGGCACGCTGTTCGGCAAGAACACCACCGCCGGCGCGCTGAACATCACCACCCTGGACGCCACCCAGGACTTCGAGGCCGACGTCGAGGCCAGCTACGGCAGCCTCAACTTCCGCCAGTTCAAGGCCACGGTCGCCGGCGGCCTGATCAACGACAAGCTGGCCGCCCGCCTGTCGTTCGTCGGCACCTGGCGCGACGGCGACCTCTACAATCCCAAGAGCAACAGCTACCAGAACGCCCGGGCCAGCACCGGCTATCGCGGCCAGCTGAAGTTCACGCCGAACGACAAGCTGACGGTCAGGGTCTACGGCGACTACGCCGTCCAGCAGCCCGAGTGCTGCACCCAGGTCTACGTCACCGTCGGCACGACCCTGAAGCCCGTCGCCCAGCAGTACGCGGCCCTGGCCGCCGGCAAGAACTACACGGTCGCCAGCAAGAACCCCTACGACCGCATCTCCGACATCGACGACCCGATCCAGGCCGACCAGTGGGTCAACGGCCTGTCGGCCGTCGCCGACTACGACTTCGGCCCGGTCACCCTGACCTCGGTCACCGCCCACCGCGAATGGGACTGGGAGCCGCGCAACGACCGCGACTACACCGCGCTGGACGTCACCCGCCGCTCCAACAACCCCTCGCACCAGAAGCAGTTCAGCCAGGAGTTCCGCCTGTCCAACAACGGCGGCGGCCCGATCGACTGGACGGCCGGCCTCTACTATTTCGACCAGAACGTCACGACCCACGGCGTCACCGAGTACGGTTCGGACGCCTCCTACTGGCTGCTGCCCGCCACCAACACCCCGGCCTCGCTGCTCGAGGGCTACACGGTGTTCAACGACAGCACGATCGACACCACCAGCTACGCCGCCTTCGGCCAGCCGACCTGGAAGGTCAACGACCGCCTCAGCGTCACGCCCGGCGTTCGCTACACCCAGGAAAAGAAGGACGGGACCTACATCCAGACCACCACGGGCGGCTCGGTCACGACCGACACCGTGCTGCTCAACCGTCGCCTGGGCATCGCCCGGCCGCAGAACTTCACCGCCAAGACCGACGACGGCGCGTGGTCGGGCCAGATCGCCGTGGTCTACAAGCTGACCAAGGACGTCAACGCCTACGCCACCGTCTCCAGCGGCAACAAGTCGGGCGGCATCAACATGACGGCCCTGCCGCTGACCAGCGCCGGCACGCCCTCGCTGGCGGCCGCGGTGATCCGTCCCGAAAAGGTCACCACCGTCGACGTCGGCCTGAAGACCCAGTGGTTCGAGAACCTGGTCACCGCCAACCTCGCCGCCTTCGCCACCGACGTGAAGGACTTCCAGGCCAACGTCGTCGACAGCGGCCCCGGGGCCCTGCGCGGCTACCTGGCCAATGTCGAGAAGGTGGAGGTGCGCGGCGTCGAGCTGGACGCCTCGACCCGCTCGATCGGCGGCTTCAAGTTCTACGGCAACCTGGCCTACACCGACGGCAAGTACGCCAGCTTCAAGAACGGCCCCTGCCCGCTGGAGAAGATCGGCACGTCCACCGCCGCCTGCGACCTGTCGGGCAAGGAACTGCCGGGCCTGTCGAAGTGGGCCGGTTCGGCCGGCGCCGAGTACCGCACCAAGACCAGCCTCGGCCGCCTGACCGGCGAGGCCTATGCCGGCGTCGACGCCAGCTTCCGCTCGGCCTACTACGCCGACAGCTCGGACTCGCAGTACACCCGCATCAAGGCCTACGAGATCGTCAACCTGCGCGCCGGCTTCCAGTCGGACAGCGGCTGGGAGGCCTTCGTGTCGGTGCGCAACGCCTTCGACGCCGAGTACCTGCAGAACATCACCGTGGTCTCGGGCAATTCGGGCCTGGTCGTCGGCACCCCGGGCGACGCCCGCGCGGTCGCCTTCACCCTGCGCGCCAGCTACTAGGCGCCAGGCGCGAAACCGGAACAGGGGGCGGCCTCTCGCGAGGTCGCCCCTTTTTCTTTGGCCCCTACTTCACCGCCGCATTGCCGCCGTCGGCATAGAGGGCCGAGCCGGCGACGAAGCTGGCCATGGGGCTGGCCAGGAACAGCGCGGCGCTGGCGATCTCGTCGGGGTCGGCGATGCGCTTGAGGGCATGCAGGCCCGCGGCCCATTCCTTCTGCGCCGCATCGCCGCCCATCGGCGTATCGGTTCCGCCCGGCAGCAGGGCGTTGGCGCGGATCCCCTGCGCGGCGTAGTCGGCGGTCAGCCCCTTCACCAGGCCCATCAGCCCGGCCTTGGAGGCGCCGTAGGCGGCCATGCCGGGAATGCCGACGCTGGTCCCCACGAAGGTCGAGACGAAAACCAAGCTGCCGCCGCCGCGCGCCAGCATGGCCGGAACCTGGGCGCGCGCGCCCAGGAATGCCGAGGTCAGGTTGGCGGCCAGCACGGCGTTCCAGTCGTCCAGCGCGATGTCGGCGAGCGACGCGTAGGGGCCGACGGCCCCGGCGTTGTTGATGGCGATATCCAGGCCGCCGAACCGCTCGACGGCGGCGGCGACCAGGGCCTCGTGGGTGGCGGGGTCGACGACGTCGCCGGCGACCGCATGGACCTGTCCGCCGCGACCGCGGATCTCTTCGGCGACGACCTCCAGGGCGTGGCCGCCCCGGGCGTTGATCACCACCGCCGCGCCCTCGGCGGCCAGCCGCAGGGCGGTGGCCCGACCGATCCCCGACGACGCGCCGGTGACGATCGCGACCTTGCTGTTCAACATCGACATGCTTGCCTCCTGATTGGGAGGCCAAGGTCTAGGAAAAGGCGGCGCGGGGCGGCCACCCGGATCCTGCTGTCGCCTCAGGCGTAGGCCGGATCGGCGGCATTGATGTCGGCCGGCGCCGCGCCGCGCAGGTTCTGGCGGCGCCAGGCATTGGGGCTGATGTCGAAGGCCCGGCGGAAGCGGTTCGACAGGTGGGCCTGGTCGGAGAAACCGCAAGCAATGGCGATCCGGCCCAGCGGCTCGGCCGAGTCCAGCATCATGGTGCGGGCCTGCTCCAGGCGCAGATTGAGGATGTGGTCGCGCGGGGCCATGCCGTAGCTGGCGGCGAAGGCGCGCGAGAAGTGGCTGACGCTGAGCTTGGCGATGGCGGCCAGATCCGTCACCCGCACCGAGCCGTCGAGATTGGCGGCCAGGTGGGCGTCGATGCGGCGCATCTGCCAGGGCGCCAGGCCCCCGCGGTCCAGCTCGCCTGGCGCGGCGGCTTCCAAGAGGCGCAGGCCCTCGTGCTGGACCAGGGCCATGGCTTCCTGGATGCGGCGCTCGGCCTGGCCGCGGTCCTCGCGGGCGGTGCGCTGGGCGTCGCGCAGCAGGTCGGCGATGCGCTTGGGCAGGGCGCTGGCCTGAACGTCCTCGCGAGGGGCGAAGCTGCGCGAGGTTTCACCGATCTGGGCGGCGCGGGCGGTCATCGTCTGGGTGGCGAACATGGTCTGAAATCTCCCCTGGCGGGCCCGGCGGCCGCGGCGTCGAAGGAGAGAATGGCGGGGCTTGAATGATCGCGAAATGGAAATGATGGAAAGCTATCTTTTCCGATTACTGCATCATAATCGTGAGGTCTTGGACATTCCGGTCGTCGATTTCACAGCCGGCTTGTCCCAATCGCGGCCTGGGCCGGCGCGGCGGGGCGCCCATCTATCGGCGGCAAGCCACGAGGCCATCCATGACGCCCCCGATGACGACCAAGCCCCCGCCCCTGACCACCAGCCGCTGGTTCAACAGCAGGACCCCGCTCGACCTGCCCGCCCTCGCCGGCCGGGTGGTGGCGGTCTACGCCTTCCAGATGCTGTGCCCCGGCTGCGTGGCCAACGCCCTGCCCCAGGCCCAGCGCCTGCGCGAAGCCTTCGCCGAGGCAGACCTGGCGGTGATCGGCCTGCACACGGTGTTCGAGCACCACGAGGCCAGCACCCCGGCGGCGCTGGAGGCCTTCCTGCACGAGTACCGCATCAAGTTCCCGGTCGGGATCGACGCCCCCGACCCTAACGGCGGCCCGATCCCGCAGACCATGRCCGCCTACGCCCTGCAGGGCACGCCCAGCCTGCTGCTGTTCGACCGCCAGGGCCGCCTCGTGCACAAGCTGTTCGGCCATCCGCCCGACCTGACCCTGGGCGCGGCCGTCCAGGCCCTGGTGCAGTCGGGGGCGGTCGCGACGCCCGCAGGATCGGCCGATGCGGCGGATGGCTGCGCGGACGGCGTCTGCGCCGCGCCGGTGGGCTGAGCCGGTTTCCGCTTCATCGTTTTCATTGTCATCCCGGTCGCAGCGAAGCGGAGCGCCGGGATCTCCCACAGCTGATGAACCCGCGGGCGTGGGAGGTCCCGGCTCTACGGACCGCTGGCGCGCTCCTCCGGCCGGGATGACACATTCCTCGCGGTCCCCAAGGAAGCGCCCCCTACCGCGCCAGCCGCCCGTCGCTCAGCGCCGCCGGCTCGAAGCGGAAGATCACCTCGGGATCGGGCTCGGGCACGCCCTTGAGGATCTTCTTGCCCGCCGCGCCCGACGGCGCGGCCGCGTGCAGCAGCCAGCGGATGATGTTCAGCCGGGCGGCCTTCTTGTGGTCGGCGCGCACGCACACCCAGGGCGCGGCCTCGGTGTGGGTGCGGGTCAGCATGTCGTCGCGGGCGGCGGTGTAGTCGTCCCACTTCTCCTGGGCGACGGCGTCCAGCGAGCTGGTCTTGAAGGCCTTCAGCGGATCATCGCGCCGGGCCTTCAGCCGCAGGCCTTGCGTCTCCTTGTCGATGTCGAGCCAGAACTTCGACAGCCGCATGCCGTTCTCGACCAGCATCCGTTCGAAGCCGGGCACGTCGCGCAGGAACTGCTCCTGCTGGGCCGGCGTCGAAAAGCCCATCACCCGCTCGACCCCGGCGCGGTTGTACCAGGAGCGGTTGAAGATCACCGCCTCGCCGCAGGCCGGCAGCCATTCCACATAGCGCTGGAAGTACCACTCGCTGGCCTCGCGGTCGCTGGGCTTGGGCAGGGCCGCCACGATGGTCTGGCGGCGGTGCAGGTGCTCGGTGATGCGGGCGATGGCCCCGTCCTTGCCCGCCGCGTCGCGGCCTTCGAAGATCGCCAGAAGCTTCCACTGCTTGTCGATGGCGTGCTTCTGCAGGGCGATCAGCGCCACCTGCAGGTCGCGCAGTTCCTCGTCGTAGTCGCGGGTCCTGGTCATGCCCACTCCTTGCTGCTGGCCGGAGCCTACCCCCGAAACCGAAACCTGGGCTAGAAGGAGCGCATGATCCGTCTTTTCGTGCCCCAGCCGCTGTCCAAGGACGCCGGAATCGCTCCGACCCAGGAGCAGTCGCGCTATCTCGTCCAGGTCATGCGCCTTGGCGTCGGCGACGTGATCCTGGTGTTCAACGGGACCGACGGCGAGTGGCGCGCCAGCCTGGTCGACGCCGGCAAGCGCGGCTGCCTCCTGAAGGCCGAGGAACAGACCCGCGAGCAGACCACCCCGCCCGACCTTGATCTGGTCGTCGCCATGGTCAAGCGCGGCCGGGTCGAGACCATCGTCGAGAAGGCCGCCGAGCTGGGCGCCCGCCGCGTGCGCCTGACGGTCACCCGCCGCACCAATGTCGACTACATGAAGCTGGCCCGCCTGGACGCCATCGCCATGGAGGCCGCCGAGCAGACCGGACGCCTGGACGTGCCGGCGATCCTGGATCCCGAGAAGCTCGACAAGATCCTCGACGGCTGGGACGAGAGCCGGCGCCTGGTGTTCTGCGACGAGGGCGGCGACGCCAGACCCGCCATCGAGGCCCTGGCCGGCACGGGCGGCCCCGCCGCCATCCTGATCGGCCCCGAAGGCGGCTTCGCCCCCGAGGAGCGCGAACGCCTGCGCTCCCTGCCCTTCGTCACCCCCGTGTCGCTGGGCCCGCGCATCCTGCGCGCCGACACCGCCGCCATCAGCGCCATGACCCTGTGGCAGGCCGCGGCGGGGGACTGGCGCTAGGTCTCCCTCTCCCCTGAGACCGAACGGTAACGCTAATTGTAGCGGACCCTCTTGAGGTCGGCTAAGACAGCGCCCAACTGCGCTCCACGCGTTTCGTGGCGGTCGGGGGGAATTGGGCCCCTCCCCTCCTGTGGCGTTCGATTTTAGGGGAGACGGCGATGGCCGACACCGCCAGCCTGGATCAGCGCCCGCTGACCCTCGAAGACCTGACCGCCTATTTCGCCAAGGGTTGCAAGCCGAGATCGGCCTTCCGCGTCGGCGCCGAGCACGAGAAGTTCGGCTTCTATCTCGGCTCCCATGCGCCGGTGCCCTACGAGGGCGACAAGGGCGTGCACGCCCTGCTCGTGGGCCTGCAGCGCTTCGGCTGGAAGCCGGTGATGGAGGGCGATGTGATCATCGGCCTCGAGCGCAACGGCGCCAATGTCAGCCTGGAGCCCGGCGGCCAGTTCGAGCTTTCCGGCGCCCCGCTGCTGACCATGCACGACATCTGCGAGGAGACCGGCGGCCACCTCGACGAGGTCAAGGCCGTGGCCGACGAGCTGGGCCTGGGCTTCCTGGGGGTAGGCTTCTCGCCGCAGTGGAAGCGCGAGGAGGTGCCGGTCATGCCCAAGGGCCGGTACGTGATCATGCGCAACTACATGCCCAAGGTCGGCAATCTGGGCCTCGACATGATGCTGCGCACCTGCACGGTGCAGGCCAATCTCGACTTCGAGAGCGAAGCCGACATGGTCGCCAAGTTCCGCATGAGCCTGGCCCTGCAGCCGATCGCCACGGCGCTGTTCGCCAATTCTCCGTTCACGGAAGGCAAGCCCAACGGCTTCCTCTCCGCCCGCGCCAACGTCTGGACCGACACCGATCCCAACCGCACGGGCCTGCTCGACTTCGTGTTCCAGGACGGCTTCGGCTTCGAGCGCTACGCCCAGTACATGCTGGACGTGCCGATGTACTTCGCCAAGCGCGGCGATCGCTACATCGACCTGGCCGGCCGCTCGTTCCGTGACTTCATCGACGGCAAGATCGAGGAAGTCGGCGGCGAGCGCGCCAGCCTCAAGGACTGGGCCGACCACGCCACCACGGCGTTCCCCGAGGTGCGCCTGAAGACCTATCTGGAAATGCGCGGCGCCGACGCGGGTCCGTGGAGCCGCCTGTGCGCCCTGCCGGCCCTGTGGACCGGCGTGTTCTACGACGACGCGGCCCTGGCTGCGGCCTGGGACCTGGCCAAGGACTGGACGGTCGAAGACCGCGAGGGCCTGCGCCGCGACGTGCCCAAGCTGGGCCTCAAGGCGCAGGTCGCCGGCCGCAGCGTGCAGGACGTCGCCAAGGACTTCGTCGCCATCGCCAAGCAGGGCCTGAAGGCCCGCGCCCAGCTGAACGGCGGCTTCCTGGACGAGACGATCTATCTGGGCGAACTGGAAGAGATCGCCGACAGCGGCGTCACCCCCGCCGAACGCCTGCTGGAGAAGTTCCACGGCCCGTGGGGCGGCGACATCGGCAAACTGTTCGACGAAGGCGCCTACTGAGAAGGAAGGCCCCCTCCCCCGAGGGGGGGTCTCTAGCCTAGACCTTGGGCCGCCAGTCTTCCGGCGCCAGTTCGAAGCCCTCGAACCGGAAGCCCGGCGCGACGGTGCAGCCAACCAGGGTCCAGGCCCCCAGCGACACGGCCGTCTGCCACCAGCCGACCGGCACCACCACCTGCGGGCGGCAGCCGGCGCGCAGGTCCGGACCCAGGGTGTGGGGCGTCGCGCCGACGCCGTCGGGCGGCGACAGGGTCAGGCGGATCGGGGCGCCGGCGTACCAGTGCCAGACCTCGACCGCGTCGATGCGATGCCAAGCCGACATCTGCTCGGCTTCCAGGAGGTAGTAGATCGCCGTCGAGGCCGGGCGGCCTTCGGCGTTCGGCGCGTCCTCGAACATGCGCACGTACCAGCCGCCCTCGGGGTGGGGCTGCATGCCCAGCAGTCGCACGATCTCCTTCGCGCCCAGATCGCCCGAAATCCCCGCAACGCTCATCGAACTCATCCCTTGAAACTGTCCTTGGCCGCGCGGATCTCGGCGAACGCCTGGGCGGGCGCAAGGCCCGGCCGCAACGCCGGGGCGCGCAGGAACGGATTGGTGGCCTTCTCCAGGCCGATGGTGGTGGGCACGGTGGCCTCGCCGCGCTCGCGGGCGGCGAACACCTGGTCGGCCCGCGCCCTCAACGCCGGATCGTCGTCGACCGACAGGGCGAAGCGGGCGTTGGAGGCGGTGTACTCGTGGGCGCAGTAGACGACGGTGTCGTCGGGCAGGGCCGCCAGCCGCGACAGCGAGGCCCACATCTGCTCGGGATCGCCCTCGAACATCCGGCCGCAGCCGAGGGCGAACAGGGTGTCGCCGACAAAGGCCACGCCGCCCTCGGCGTCGTAATAGGCAAGATGGCCCAAGGTGTGGCCCCCGCTGTCGATCACCGTCAGCTGGGTCTCGCCCAGCAGAACGGTCTCGCCCGGGCGCGCCTCGTGGTGCACTGGCGCGATGCGCGTCACCTCCTGCGGACCGATGATGGTCGCGCCGGTGGCGGCGTAGAGCTTCTCGTTGCCGCCCGCGTGGTCGGGGTGCCAGTGGGTGTTGAGGATGAAGTCGAGCTCCCAGCCCAACTTTTCCAGCTGCAGCAGGATGGCGTCGGCGTCCGGCGTGTCGATGCAGGCGGTCTTGCCGCTCGCCAGGTCGCGCACGAGAAAGCCGTAATTGTCGGAGAGGCAGGGAAACTGGTGGATTTGCAGCGGCATGCGATCGGCCTCGGTCACGGACTGGGTCGGCGGGCGTGACGCGGAGGATTCGCCCGCCTACATAGATGGCCTCGACGCCACGGAGAGACAATGCGCCGCGACGTGCTCGACCTCAGAGCCTTCTACGCCGCCCCGCTGGGCCGGGTGGCGCGGGAGATGCTCGGCCGCAAGGTGGCCGAGGCCTGGGGCGACGCCAACGGCCTGGACGTGCTGGGCCTGGGCTACGCCACGCCCTTCCTCGACGAGTGCCGCGCCAAGGCCCGCCGGGTGGTGGCCGCCATGCCGGCCACCCAAGGGGTAGAAGTCTGGCCCGTGGGCGAGCGCAACCAGGCCGCCCTGGTCGAAGAGACCGCCCTGCCCTTTCCCAACGCCATGTTCGACCGGATCCTGGCCGTCCACGCGCTGGAAGAGGCCGACGATCCGCTGGCCGTGCTGCGCGAGCTGTGGCGGGTGATGGCCCCGTCCGGCCGCCTGATCGTCGCCGTGGCCTCGCGCGACGGCGTCTGGGCCCGCGCCGAGGGCACCCCGTTCGGCCACGGCCGCCCGTTCAGCCGCGGCCAGCTGGAAAGCCTGCTGCGCGAAGCCGACCTGGAGCCCGCCGGCTGGACCCGGGCGCTCTATGCGCCGCCCGCCGGCTTCACCGTCGGCTGGGCCGAGGGCTTCGAGCAGGTCGGCGCGCGCCTCTGGCCGCGCTTCGCCGGCCTGATCCTGATGGAAGCGGTCAAGCAGACCTTCGCGGTCAAGCCGCGCGGCAGCCGGGCTCGCGCCCGGGTGTTCGCCCCGGTCATGCCGCCCGCGCCGGCCGGCGTGGCGCCTGTTCGAAAGGCGCCGGGAACCGTAAGGACCGGAATACTATTGGAAGCTGTGGCGCCAGGGCCTAGCCTTGAGTCGCCGACACAGCCGTAAACCGGCCGCGTAAAGGGGAATTCGCGCCATGAAGATGATCGTCGCCGTTATCAAGCCCAGCCGCCTGGACGCCGTGCTGGAGGCGGTCACCGAGGCGGGCGCGTCGGGCCTGACGGTGACCGAGGTGCGCGGCTACGGCCGCCAGAAGGGCAAGACCGAAGTCTATCGCGGCGCCGAGTACGAGGTGAAGCTGCTGCCGAAGGTGAAGCTGGAGATCGCCGTGCCCACCGACGTGGCCGACGCGGTCATCGAGGCCCTGCAGCGCACCGCCAACACCGGCAAGATCGGCGACGGCAAGGTGTTCGTCCTCGACCTGGAACAGGCCCTGCGCATCCGCACGGGCGAGCGCGACGCGGCCGCCATCGCCGGCTGATCCGCCGCGACGCGCGGTCGGATGATTTGGGACAAGCCGCGGCCACAAGCGGAGCCTTACACTGCCCCGTGCGTTTCAGTGGCAGTACGGGCGTAGGGGCGACATGGCCGAGATCGAAACCGTCTTCACGCCCGGCTCGACCTGCTGGCGGGTCGAGACCGCCGAACGCCTGGCGCTGTTCATCGACAACGACGAGGCCTTCGACGCCCTGAAGGCCCTGCTGCTGTCGGCCAAGCACTCGATCTGGATCCTGGCCTGGGTGTTCGATCCGCTCACGCGGCTGGACCCCGACCGGGTGAAGAGGAGCCGCGACCCCGTCCACGCCGACCGCATCGGCCTGTTGCTGCGGCGGCAGGCGGCGCTGAACCCGGCGCTGGACGTGCGGGTGCTGGCCTGGGACATGCCGTTCCCGATCGCCGCCTCGCAGCTGTTCGGCCCGCAGCGGGGCGCGGCCTTCTTCGCCGGCTCCAAGGTCAAGTACCGGCTGGACAACACCCTGCCGGCCAGCGCCAGCCACCACCAGAAGGTGGTCGTGGTCGACGGCGTCACGGCCCTGGTCAGCGGCGGCGACATCGGCGTCGACCGCTGGGACACCACCGCCCACCTCGACAACGACCCGCGCCGGCGCCTGCCGACCGGCCACCATTATCCGGCCCGCCACGAGGTCGCCGCCCTGGTCGACGGGCCGGTCGCCGGCGCCTTGGCGCAGCTGTTCGCCGAGCGCTGGCGCAAGGCCACCGGCGAGACCCTGGATCCGCCCGAGCGCCCGCTGACCACGCCCTGGCCCGAACACCTGGCGCCGCTGCTGCGCCGCCTGCCGGTGGCCATCGCCCGCACCCAGCCGCACTGGCGCCGCGACGCCGAGATCAACGAGTGCCTGCTGCTGCACCTGGAGATGATCCGCACGGCCCAGTGGCTGATCTATATCGAAAACCAGTACCTGACCTCGCCGATCGTGGTCGAAGCCCTGGCCGAGCGCCTGGCCGAACCCGACGGCCCCGAGGTGGTGACGGTGGGCCCCGCGCGCAGCCCCAGCTATTTCGACCAGGTCACCATGGACAGCGCCCGCACCGCGGCGATCAACCGCCTGCGCGAGGTCGACGTCCACGGCCGCTTCTTCGCCTTCAGCGCCCGCACGCCCAAGGGCGCGCCGATCATCGTCCATTCCAAGGTGGCGGTCGCCGACGACCGGGTGCTGCGCCTGGGCTCGGCCAACCTCAACAACCGCTCGATCGGCCTCGACACCGAGTGCGACATCGGCTTCGAGTCCCGCGACGAGGACCAGCGCCTGGCCATCGCCGCGTTCCTGGGCCGGCTGATCGGCCACTTCCTGGGGGTCGAGACGGAAAGCGTGCTGGAGGCCTTCATCGAGCACGGCGGCCTTGGCCCCGCCATCGAGGCCCTGGACGGCAAGTCCGGCCCGCGCCGGCTGGAGCCGGTGGGCGTCATGCCGCTGAAGGGGATGAAGAAGTTCGTCGCCGACTGGAGCCTGGGCGACGCGATCGCCCCCGACGACGCCTGGCGCCCCTGGGGCCGCCGCAAGCGCCTCAAGCACGACCTGGCCAGGCTGACGGCGCCGCCGCCGGAGCCGCCAGAGCACCTGCAGCTTTAGGCGGCGCCGCCGCAAATGCCCTCATGGGTGCATAATTAGTTCAATTCAACCCTTCCGGGACCATGTAAGCTCAAGCTTGCAAAATCTGCCAGGGAGGGACCGATGCGACTGTCGGCTAGTGCCTGTGGCGTTCTGGTTGCGGCCTCGATTTCCGGCTGCACCACTGTTCCGGACAAGCCTTATCACCCCGTGGCCTGCGGCTCTAAGGACTGCACGCCCGAGGAACTGGATCTGGCTACCGGCTCCAGGACCGTTCAAGTCCGGGGCGACGGCTGGCTCACCCAGCCTTGCGCTCGCTCGGCCTACTTTCCGATGACCTACGACCAGGCATGGCTCGAGGTGAAGGAAGACGGCTATCTCGCCGTGCCGGCCCAGTTGCGGGCGATCGAGCGACGTATCCAGAGGGCCCATGCGAGCGGTGTTCCCGTGCTGCTTGCGGCCTATGTGCACGGCTGGAACGGCAACGCCGACGAGCGCCCCTTGAAGGACTGCCAGGCGCAGTCCGGACAGGTGAACCTGTTCTACGCCCAGATGGGACGCGTGACCGACACGGTCCAACGCCTGCACGACTCCAAGCTGATCGCTCGCAAGCCGCTGGTTATCGGCGTCTGGGTCGGCTGGCGAGGCCGCGATTATCGCGACCCGATCGGGCTGTCGGCGCYCGCGTCGCTTCTAAGCCGGGGCCGGACGGCAAACGCCATCGGCGTCCAGCGCGGCTACGACGGAGAGGGCCGCCCGTCCCTGCACGCCGCCCTGGACGAGCTTTCGAAGACGCTCAACGACCCCGCCTATCCCGAAGACAGGATGATGCTGTCGGGCCTTTCCTTCGGCGGCAGGATCATCACGCGTCTCTACCGAGATCGCCTCGAAGCCGGCGACACCACGCCTTTGGGCAAGAACAGCCTGATCGTGACGTTCAACGCGGCGGTGGGATCTGACTGCTACGAAAAGGCCCTCCAGGCCGACGCCAGCAAGGTTCCCGTCACGCCCCCGCGCTGGATCAACGTCACCAGCCGCGCCGACAGGGCTCGCCGGATCTACTACCGCATCGGCACCCTGCTGATGAAGGATGGGGATTTCTGCGATCCGTCGAGCCGGCTTCGCCGGGTCGCCATCGGCTTCGACGACGCCCAGAAGACCCACGAACTCACCTTCGTGAGCTACGCCAAGGACGTCGACGCCCCGCTCGCCAATCAGGGACCCGTGAACTGGTCGTCGACCGAGCCCGCGCACGCGCCGATCTATTACAGCCGGTGGGACGGCGTGAGCTACAGCCTCAAAAGTCGCATGTACGACATGCGCTTCCAGCGCAAAGCGCTGAACGCCGGCGCCCTGTGGGTGGTCGATACCGACCACACGGCGATCGCCAGCGCCGGGTCGCACTACAGCATCAACGACCTGCACAGCAACGTGTTCGCCACCAACCTCACGCGGCTCCTGATCACCTCGCTCTACGACCCCGGACGCTGAGCACGGGGCCTGCGCTTCACTCCCCCTCGATCTCCAGGTCGACCACTAGCGGCAGGTGGTCCGACGCCACCCTGGCCAGGGCGTCGTAGGGGGAGAACACGTTCACCGTGCGCAGGCCCTTGGTCAGGAACACGTGGTCGATGCGCATGAACGGGAAGGTCGAGGGGAAGGTCGCGGTCGGGGCCTTGCCCCAGCCGGCGGAGACGCTCTGGGCGTCGCGGGCGGCGGCCTTCAGCAGGCGGTAGGTGGCCGAATAGGGCGTGGCGTTGAAGTCGCCCAGCAGCACGCCGGGCGCCTTCCAGCGGTCGGACGACATCCAGCCCTCGCCGACCAGGGCGGCGGCCTGGCGCTTCTGCTCCTGCGGGATCAGGCCAAGGTGGGTGTTGATGATCTGCACCGGCGTGCCGCCGACCATCACCTCGATCCACAGCGCCCCGCGCGGCTCCAGCCCCGGCACGGCGCGGTAGAACGGCAGCGGGCCCGACTTGATCAGCTTCTCGGGCAGGTGGGTGAGGATGGCGTCGCCATAGAGCTCTTCCTCCACCGTCATGGCCGGGTGGAAGTGGAAGCCCATCTTCAGGAGTTCGGCCAAGCGATGGGCCTGGTCGACATGGCCGGTGCGCAGCCGGCCGACGTCGAGTTCCTGCAGGGCCACGACGTCGGGCTCGTGGGCAGAGATCACCTCGGCCACGCGTTCCACGTCGAGCCTGCGGTCGCCGCCCACGCAACGGTGGACGTTGTAGGTCATCAGCCGCAGCTTCATGGGATCAGAAGATCGCCTGAAACGGCGCTGGGTTCCACACGCTCTGCGGGCGCCCCGCGGCTGAGCAGGAAAAGACAGGTCTCCGAGCGCCAGTTCTCCAGCGCCCTGGTCGGGTCGATCGGGCGCGCCGGGCCGCTTCCGGCGAAGGCGGCGCTGGAATCCACCCGCACGCCCAGGTCCTGCGTCAGGGCCATGAAGTCGGCCAGGGTGCACAGGTGGATGTTGGGCGTCGACCACCAGGGCATGGGCAGGGCCTTGGTCTCAGGCATCCGCCCCCGGCTGATCAGCGACCAGCGCACCCGCCAGTGGCCGAAATTGGGGAACGAGACGATGGCGCGGTCGGCGATGCGCAAGAGCTCGTCCAGCACGTGGCGCGGATTGCGGGTGGCCTGAAGGGTCTGCGACAGCACCGCGTAGTCGAAGGTCTTGTCGGGGAAGTGGTCGAGGTCCTGGTCGGCGTCGCCCTGCACCACCGACAGCCCCCGCGCCATGCAGGCGGCCACGCCGTGGGCGCTGATCTCCAGCCCCCGGCCGTCGACCTCCTTCTCGCGGGTCAGCAGCTCCAGCAGCGCGCCCTCGCCGCAGCCCACGTCGAGCACGCGCGCGCCGGGACGCACCAGGCGCAGAATCTCGCGGAAGTCCTCGCGGATGAGGGTCAAAGGAACCTCCCCTTCTGGGGGAGGCGGCCGAAGGCCGGAGGGGGGCCGTTTTCAGCGTCCGAGGCGGCGGATCGCCCTTGCGGCTCTCCCCCCACCGATCGCTGCGCGATCGCCTCCCCCACAGGGGGAGGTCCCTTGAAAAACGTCCTCATCGCCCGATCCCCCTCTCGCGCTCCACCGAGGCCATGAACCCCGTCAGGGCCGCGTCCATGACCGGCTCGTCCAGCAGGAAGGCGTCGTGGCCCTTGTCGCTGTCGATCTCGGCGAAGGCCGCGCGGCAGCCGGCGGCGGTCAGGGCGCGGACGATGTGGCGGCTCTCGGCGGTCGGATAAAGCCAGTCGCTGGTGAAGCTCAGAACGCAGAACCGCACGTCGCGCGCGGCCTTGAAGGCGTTGGCCAGCACCCCGCCGTGCGGCGCGGCCAGGTCGAAATAGTCCATGGCCCGGGTGATGTAGAGATAGGAGTTGGCGTCGAACCGGTCGACGAAGGCCGCCCCCTGGTGGCGCAGGTAGCTCTCGACCTGGAAGTCGGCGTCGAAGCCCCAGGACAGGCCGTCGCGCTGCAGTTCGCGCCCGAACTTGCGCTGCAGGGCCGGCTCGGAAACATAGGTGATGTGAGCGGCCATGCGGGCCACGGCCAGGCCCTTCTCCGGCCGCGCGCCCTGGGCCGCGTAGGCCCCGCCGCGCCACTCCGGATCGGCCATGATCGCCTGGCGCCCCACCTCGTGGAAGGCGATGTTCTGGGCCGAGTGACGCGAGGTCGAGGCCACGACGACGGCGCTGAACACCCGCTGGGGGTAGTCGACAGCCCACTGCTGCACCTGCATGCCGCCCATCGAGCCGCCGACCACCGCCAGCAGGGTGTCGACCCCCAGGGCGTCGATCAGCATGGCCTGGGCCCGCACCATGTCGGCGATGGTGATGATCGGGAACGACAGGCCCCAGGCCTGCCCGGTGGCCGGATTTATCGAGGCCGGCCCCGTCGAGCCCATGCAGCCGCCGATGACGTTGGAGCAGATGATGAAGTGCCGGGCCGGATCGATCGGCTTGCCGTGGCCCACGAGGCGCGTCCACCAGCCGGGCTTGCCGGTGGCCGGATGGGTCGAGGCCACATACTGGTCGCCGGTCAGGGCGTGGCAGATCAGGACGGCGTTGGTCCCGTCCTCGTTCAGCGAGCCGTAGGTCTGGTAGGCCACCTCCAGCCCGCTGATCTTCGCGCCGGAATCCAGCACCAGCGGCCGGTCGGCGGGGAAGCGCCAGACACCGCCGCCGAGCGGCGCGGAAACGTCCAGATCAAGGTCGGCCATGTCGCCTTGGACCGCCTGTCGACGAAGGTGTCAACCATGCGCTTTGCGCCCGGCCCCGCGCCCCTTAAGAGGAGATCGTCGCCACGGCGTTTCTCGCCATTTGCCCAGCTTTAAAACCGCTTTATGGAGTGCGCCATGGACCGTCTGATCCTGATGCGCCACGGCAAGGCCGAGCGGCACGCCGCCCAGGGCGGCGACTTCGAGCGCGCGCTCGCCGAGCGCGGCCGCCAGGACGTGGCGCTGATCGCCTCGGCGCTGGCCGCCGAAGGCCTCGCGCCCGACCTCGTCCTGGTCTCGGCCGCCCGCCGCACCCGCGAGACCTGGGAGGCCGCCGCCGGCGCCTTTCCGGGCGCGACCGCCGAGGTGCTGCGCAACCTCTATCACGCCGAGGCCCAGGAGGTTCTGGCCGCCGTGCGGGAGGCCGACGCTCCGGCCGGCACGGTGATGGTGGTGGGCCACAATCCGGGCCTGCACGACCTGTCGCTGCGCCTGGCCATGGGAGCGCCCGCCGACGCCGGCGAAATGACCAAGCTGCGCGGCCGCTTCCCCACCGCCACGGCGGCGGTCTTCGACATCGATGCGTCCGGCGCCCCGCGGCTGGCGCGCGTCTTCTACGCATCCGAACACGGCGGGCACGGCGGCGAATGACCCTGGTCTACAAGATCCTTCCGAAGACGCTCTGGGACGAGGCCAAGGCGGCCGGCCGCTTTACCGGCGCCCCCATCGACCACGCCGACGGCTACATCCACCTTTCCGGCGCCGACCAGGCCCAGGAGACCGCCGCGCTCTATTTCAGGAGCCAGGAAGACCTGCTGCTGGTCGGCTTCGACGCCGACGCGCTCGGCCCCGAGCTGAAGTGGGAGGCCTCGCGCGGCGGGGCGTTGTTCCCGCACCTCTTCCGCAGCCTCGATCCGTCCGAAGCGGTGTCGGAAAAGCCTCTGTCCCTAGACGCCGACGGCGTTCCCCAACTGGGTCTCGCCTGATGAGCCTGCACGACATCGCCGCCCGCGCCCTGCACGCGCTGGATCCCGAGGACGCCCACGGCTGGGCGATCCGCGGCCTGAAGTGGGGCCTGGGCCCGCGCGACGGCGGCGTCGACGACCCGATCCTGGCCACCAGCGTCGCGGGCCTGCAACTGGCCAACTGCGTGGGCCTGGCCGCCGGTTTCGACAAGAACGCCGAGGTTCCCGACGCCATGCTGGCCGCCGGCTTCGGCTTCGTGGAGGCCGGCACGGTCACGCCGCTGGCCCAGGCCGGCAACCCGCGCCCGCGTCTGTTCCGCCTGGCCGACGACCAGGCGGTGGTCAACCGCATGGGCTTCAACAACGAGGGGCTGGAGCCCTTCGCCGCGCGCCTGGCCGCCCGCAAGCACGCCCACGCCGACCGCCTGGGCGTGTTCGGCGCCAATATCGGGGCCAACAAGGACGCCGAAGACCGCATCGGCGACTACGTCACGGGCCTGACCCGCCTGTGGGGCCTGTCGGACTACTTCACCGTCAACATCTCCTCGCCCAACACGCCGGGCCTGCGCGCCCTGCAGACCAAGGCGGCGCTGGAGGAACTGCTGGGCCGCCTGGCGCAGGCCCGCGCCGAGCTGAAGAAGGGCGGCGCCGACTATCCGATCTTCCTCAAGGTCGCCCCCGACCTGGAAGAGGGCGAGGTCGAGGCCATCGTCGAGACCGTGCTGGCCTGCGGCCTGAACGGCGTCATCGTCTCCAACACCACCATCGCCCGCCCCGACAGCCTGAAGTCGGCGCAGAAGGCCGAGGGCGGCGGCCTGTCGGGCGCGCCGCTGCTGGTCGCCTCGACCCGCGTGCTGGCCGAGTTCCACGCCGCCGCCAAGGGCCGCGTGGCGCTGATCGGGGCCGGCGGGGTGGCCAGCGGCGCCGACGCCCTGGCCAAGATCAAGGCCGGCGCCTGCGCGGTGCAGCTCTATTCGGCCCTGGTCTATGGCGGCCCGGGTCTGGTGGTCCGCATCAAGAAGGAGCTGGCCGCCCGCCTGCGCGCCGAGGGCTTCGCCAGCGTTTCGGACGCGATCGGGACCGCATGAACCCTGACCAGAGCCTGGCCTGGCTGCGACGCTTCGGACCGCTGGCGGTCCTGGCGCTGCTGCTCGTGGCGGCTCTGGCCTCGGGCCTGACCGGCAAGCTGTCGCTCGAGACCCTGCAGGCCCAGGGCGAGGCCCTGCAGGCCTTCGCCCACCATCATCCGCTGCAGTGCGCGGTGCTGTTCGTGCTGCTGTACGTGCTGGTGGTGTCGATCTCGCTGCCCGGGGCGCTGATCCTGTCGCTGAGCTCGGGCTTCCTGTTCGGGCCGTGGGGCGGGTTCCTGGCCCTGACCGGCGTGACCGGCGGCTCGACCGTTGTCTACGCGGCCTGCCGCACGGCCTTCGGCGACTTCCTGCGCCGCCGGCCCGGCGCGCTGCTGACCCGCATCGAGGAAGGGTTCAAGGCCGACGCCTTCTCCTACCTTCTGACCCTGCGGCTGATCCCGGCCTTCCCGCTGMTGCTGGTCAACGTGGCCTCGGGCCTGATGAAGATCCCGCTGCGMACCTACCTGCTGGCCTCGGTGCTGGGCATGGCGCCCAGCTCGTTCGTCTATGCCGGGATCGGTTCGGGCCTGGGCCATCTGTTCGCCGAGGGCGATCCGGTGACCATCGCCACCCTGGCCTCGCCGCGCATCTACCTGCCGATCATCGGCCTGGGCGTCCTGGCCCTGTTGCCCCCGCTTTGGAAGGCCGCGCGCAGGCGCCGCGTTGCCCCCGCCGCCGACGTGAAGTAACCCAGACGAATGGCCGAACCGGTCACGCCGCCCGCCGCTCCCGACAAGCCGCCCGGAAGACGCCTTCCGTGGCCCGGCGGCCTCTCGGCGCGCCTGCTGCTGCTGACCGCCCTGTTCGTGTTCCTGGCCGGCGCCTTCATCCTGCCGCCGGCCCTGGCCGACCTCGAAAAGCAGTGGCTGCTCGACCGGGTGCGGGCCGCCGAACTGGCCTCGACCATCGCCGACGCCGACCCCGAGCGCCGGGTCACCGACCAGGTCTCCCAGCGCCTGCTCGACCAGGCGGGCGTCGTGATCGTGGCCCTGCAGGTCGACGGCGCCCGGCGCCTGGTGCTGCCCACCGAGCCGCGCGCCATCGAACAGCCCTACCTCGTCGACCTGCGCGGCCAGAACCCCGGCTCGTGGCTGGCCGCCCCGTTCTTCACCCTGAAGAGCAAGCCCGGCAGCCTGGTGCGGGTGATGGCCGAGCCGCGCTTCCGCCAGGAAGCCGAGTTCGTCGAGATCGTGCTGCCCGACGCCCCGCTGAAGGCCCACCTGATCTCCAACTTCTGGCGGCTGGCGGGCGTGACCCTGTTCGCCGCCGGCCTGGCCGGGGGTCTGATCTATCTGTCGCTGAACTTCCTGCTGGTGCGGCCGATGCAGCGCATCACCAAGGCCATGGAGCGTTTCCGCGCCGATCCCGAGGATCCCGAGGCCCGGGTGGTGGTGTCGCGCCGCCGCGACGAGATCGGCCGCGCCGAGGCCGAGCTCGACGCCATGCAGACCGACCTGCGCACCGCCCTGCAGGCCAAGGCCCGCCTGGCCGCGCTGGGCGAGGCGGTGGCCAAGATCAATCACGACCTGCGCAACATGCTGACCAGCGCCCAGATGGCTTCGGACCGCCTGGCCGCGCTGGGCGATCCCAAGGTGGCCCAGGCCCTGCCGCGCCTGGAACGGGCGCTGGACCGCGCCATCACCCTGGCCAGCGACGTCATGGCCTACGGCAAGTCCAAGGAGCCGGCCCCGGTGGTCCGCACGGTGGGCCTGCGCGCGGCCCTGGAGATGGCGGCCGAGGATTCCGGCCTCACCCCGCAGGGCGTGGCGCTGGAGACGGTGATCGATCCGCGCGAGCAGATCCAGGCCGACCCCGACCAGTTGCACCGCATCCTGACCAACCTGCTGCGCAACGCCCGCGAGGCCATCGAGGGCGCGCCCGACCGCAGCGGCAAGGGCCGGGTGTTCGTGGAACTGCGCCGCGCCGACGGCATGAGCCATCTGCGGCTTTCGGACGACGGCCCCGGCGTGCCGGCGCGGGCGCGGGCCAACCTGTTCCAGCCGTTCGTGGGCTCGGTGCGTCGCGGCGGCACGGGCCTTGGCCTGGCCATCGCCCGCGAACTGGCCCAGGGCCACGGCGGGGATCTTGCGCTGGTGGAGACCGGCCCCGGCGGCTCGGTGTTCGACCTGACCCTGGCGGGCGCCCCCGAACCCGCGCCGGCGCCCGAAGAGAACGAGCCGGCGAAGTCGAAGCCTTAGGCCGGATCGACATTCAATCGCTTGCCCCGATTTTTCACCGAGCCTCCCCGCGAAGGCGGGGACCCAAGCCGAGGTCGCCGATAGTCCACGGCCGCGCCCAAGCCCGAACGTCAGCTTGGATCCCCGCCTTCGCGGGGAAAATCGGCCTATTGGGGGCCGCAGTTGGATGAATGTCGATCCGCCCTAGGGCTCCACGCCCCTATCCGCCCGTCATTCCCGCCCTTGTGGCGGGAAGCCCTGGTTCCGCTCGCACGTGACGCTCGAAGCGTCACCCGACCCGCCCTTGTGGCTGACAGAGGGCTTCCCGCCACAAGGGCGGGAATGACGGGAGGTCTAAAGACTCAGACCACGTACTGCTTGGGCAGGGGCGCGCCCTGCTCGGCCGGCGCCAGCGGCGCGCGCAGTTCGACGGGCTCGCTGGTCAGCGTGTCGGGCGCGGGCGGCGGGGCCAGGATCCCGGTCGCCAGAACGCCGGCGACCACAAGGCTGCAACTTCCCAGGCCAAGGCCCAGGGCTATGGTCTTCTTCAAGGTCATGTTCAAAAAAGTATCCGCGTCGGGGAGGGCGCTTTTACTCACCAGGAACCAAGCCTCTGATGGGCCCTGAGGTTCCCAGGGCTCGCCAGAAGGATTGCGTCCGTCTCACGAGCGGACGTGCTTTTGCCTGTAAACCATCCACAGGTCCAGCATGGGGCGCCTTAAGGGCGATCTCGCCTCATTTGGGCGAACAGCGGTTGCAAAGCGGCGCTGTGGAGCTCGCAGCCGCCCCGCGTCAGCAACCGTTCGCGGCGTGCTTGGCGAGGGTTCCGGCGCAAGCCCGATCCCCTTATGTTCGCCGCCATGACCGACGCCGCCGCGCCCGAATCCGCCCAGACCCGTCCGCTGACCCAGGACGGCCCCGCCCTGCGCCTGTTCCTGGTGGACGGCTCGGCCTATCTGTTCCGCGCCTATCACGCCCTGCCGCCCCTGACCCGCAAGAGCGACGGCCTGCCCGTCGGCGCGGTGCAGGGCTTCTGCAACATGCTGTGGAAGCTGATGCGCGACATGCAGGGCGACGCCCCCACGCACCTGGCGGTGATCTGGGACCACTCGGAAAAGACGTTCCGCAACAAGCTGTACGATCAGTACAAGGCCCACCGTCCGCCGCCGCCGGAAGACCTGATCCCGCAGTTCCCGCTGGTGCGCGACGCCACCCGAGCCTTCGGCGTGCCGGCCATCGAGCTGCCCGGCTACGAGGCCGACGACCTGATCGCGGCCTATGCCTGCGCGGCCCGCGACGCCGGCGGCGAGGCCGTCATCGTCTCGTCCGACAAGGACCTGATGCAGCTGGTCGGCGACAGCGTCTCGATGTTCGATCCCATGAAGGGCGTGCGCATCGGCCGGGCCGAGGTGTTCGAGAAGTTCGGCGTCTATCCCGAGCAGGTGGTCGACGTGCAGTCGCTGTGCGGCGACAGCGTCGACAACGTGCCCGGCGCCCCCGGTATCGGCATCAAGACCGCCGCCCAGCTGATCACCGAGTACGGCGACCTCGACACGCTGCTGGCCCGCGCCGGCGAGATCAAGCAGCCCAAGCGCCGCGAGACCCTGATCAACTTCGCCGACCAGATCCGCCTGTCCAAGGCCCTGGTCACGCTGGACTGCGACACCCCCCTGCCCGAGCCGCTGGACGACCTGGTGGTGCGCGAGCCCGATAAGGCCGTGCTGGCCGCCTTCCTCGACGAGATGGAGTTCAGGACGCTCGCCCGCCGGGTGGGCGACGGCAACGCCGCGGCCGCGCCGCGCACGCTGGACGCGCGCCCGTCGGACAGGGCCGTCACCGCGCCGGTGACCAGCGTGTCCTACGTCTCGGCCGCCGCCCGCGCCGCGGCCAATCCGGTAGCCGAGCCGGTCGCCATCGACACCGCGTCTTACGTCTGCGTGCGCGACCTGCCGACGCTGCAGGTCTGGATCGACAAGGCCCGGGCCAAGGGCGTGGTGGCCTTCGACACCGAGACCGACGCCCTGTCGTCGGCCAATGCGGGCCTGTGCGGCGTGTCTCTGGCCATCGCGCCGGGCGAGGCCTGCTACATCCCCGTCGGCCACGAGGAGAAGGCGCAGGACGGGGGCCTGGCCTTCGAAGCCCCGGCCAAGCTGGAGCAGATCTCCGAGGAAGAGGCCCTGGCCGCGCTGAAACCGCTGCTGGAAGACCCGTCGGTGCTGAAGGTCGCCCAGAACGCCAAGTACGACATCGCCGTGATGGCCCGCCGGGGGATCAAGGTCGGCCCGATCGAAGACACCATGCTGATCAGCTACGTGCTGGAGGCGGGCCTGCATGGCCACGGCATGGACGAGCTGTCGGAGCTGTGGCTGGGCCACAAGCCCATTCCGTTCAAGGAAGTGGCCGGCACGGGCAAGAGCCAGATCAGCTTCAAGCACGTGGCGCTGGACAAGGCCACGGCCTACGCCGCCGAAGACGCCGACGTCACCCTGCGCCTCTACAACGTCCTGCGCCCGCGCCTGGCGGCCGAAGGCCTGCTGACCGTCTACGAGACCCTGGAGCGTCCGCTGCCCGCCGTGCTGGCGACCATGGAGAACGACGGCGTCCGCGTCGATCCCGAGACCCTGCGCCGCCTGTCGAACGAGTTCTCGCTGCGCATGGCCGAGTTCGAGGAGCAGGCGCAAAAGCTGGCCGGCCGCCCGTTCAACCTGGGCAGCCCCAAGCAGATCGGCGACGTGCTGTTCGGCGAGCTGAACATGAAGGGCGGCAAGAAGACCGCCACCGGCCAGTGGTCGACCGATAGCGACGTGCTGGAAAGCCTGGCGGGCGAGCACGAGCTGCCGCGCGTGCTGCTCGACTGGCGTCAGCTTTCCAAGCTCAAGGGCACCTATACCGAGAACCTGATCGCCGCCATCAGCGAGCGCACGGGCCGGGTGCACACCTCCTACGCCCTGGCCGCCACGACGACCGGCCGCCTGTCGTCGTCGGACCCCAACCTGCAGAACATCCCGGTGCGCACCGAGGAAGGCCGCAAGATCCGCAAGGCGTTCGTGGCCGAGCCGGGCAAGGTGCTGATCAGCGCCGACTACAGCCAGATCGAGCTGCGCCTGCTGGCCCATATCGGCCAGATCCCGCAGCTGCAGCAGGCCTTCCGCGACGGGCTCGACATCCACGCCATGACGGCCTCGGAGATGTTCGACACCCCGATCGAGGGCATGGACCCGCTGATCCGCCGCCGGGCCAAGGCCATCAACTTCGGCATCGTCTACGGCATCAGCGCCTTTGGCCTGGCCAACCAGCTGGGCATCGGCCAGGGCGAGGCCGGGGCCTACATCAAGACCTATTTCGAGCGCTTCCCCGGCATCCAGGCCTATATGGACGCCACCAAGGCCTTCGTGCGCGAGCACGGCTACGTCACCACGATCTTCGGCCGCAAGATCAACATCCCCGACATCCACGCCAAGTCGGTGGGCCAGCGTCAGTTCTCTGAACGCGCCGCCATCAACGCCCCGATCCAGGGCGCGGCGGCCGACGTCATGCGCCGGGCCATGGTGCGCATGCCCGGCGCGCTGGAGGACGCGGGCCTGTCGGCGCGCATGCTGCTGCAGGTGCACGACGAACTGGTGTTCGAGGCCCCCGAGCATGAAGCCGAGGCCGTCTGCGCCGTGGCCCGCGGCGTCATGGAGGGGGCCGCCGAGCCCGCCGTGGCGCTTTCGATCCCCCTGACGGTCGAGGCCCGCGCCGCGCTCAACTGGGACGAGGCGCACTAGAACCGAGCCTCGCTGGCCGGTCCGACACCGCCAGATCCGCCTCAGGGCGAAATATTTTCGGGCTGAATTTTTGTCGCACCCCGCTCCGCCTCAGGTGGAGCGGGCTTGCCGCCATCTGCGGTAACCCCTTACGCAGCGCAACCTTGGGAAGTTGGGAGCGCTCCGTCGCCGACCGACGGCATGTAACGGCGGTCGTCGGGTGCGACATTCCGCCACGGTACGGTTAATCCCGTGGAAACCGCGATCTCGCCAGAGCTTGCAGCGAGGACGTGTGCGGTCGCGCATATCGTCGGGGCAGATATCCGGAGGCGGGTCGTGCGTTTTGGTGACTTGAAGATTCCCCAGAAGCTGATGGTCGTGTTCGGCGTGATGCTGGCCGCCATCATGGCCATGGGCGTTACGCTGTTCATCAACCAGCAGGCCTACAAGGGCTCGGTGCAGCGCACGGCCGTGGCGCACGCCAGCCTGCGCGCCGCCGACACGGCCGCCTTCCGCCTGACCCGCCAGGAGAACTCATTGCGCGGCTTCCTGCTGTCGGGCGACGCCTACTACGTCGACCGCCTGGAGAACGCCCACAAGCCGAAGTTCGTGGCCGCCCTCGACGAGCTGCGCAAGCTGGCCGGCAAGGACGAGGCCGACCTCGCCCGCATCGCCGCCGTCGACGCGGCCTACGCCGCCTACCGCGCCCAGGCCATCGAGCCGGCCGAGAAGCTGGGCGCCGATCCGGCCACCCGCGCCCAGGCCATCGACCTGGTCAAGCACGACGGCGTCGCCGACAAGGCCGTCGAGCCGGTCGAGAACGCCATCGAAGCCATCACCACCGACGCCGAGGCCGTCGTCGCCGCCGAGACCGCCGCCCAGGCCGCCGCCTCGCTGCGCAGCACGCTGGTCCTGGCCCTCGGCATCGCCGTCACCCTGGCCGTCGCCGTCGGCGGAGGCCTGATGCTGACCGGCGGCATCGCCGCCCCGGTCGCGGCCATGACCACCGCCATGCGCCGCCTGGCCTCGGGCGACAACAGCGTCGCCGTGCCGGCCTCGGGCCGCAAGGACGAGATCGGCGAGATGGCCGGCGCCGTCGCCACCTTCAAGGACGCCGCCATCCACAAGCTGCGCCTGGAAGAGGAAGCCGCCGCCGCCGCCGCCCGCACCGAGCGCGAACGGACCGAGCGCGAAGCCGAGAAGGCCGCCGAGGCCGAGGTCGACCGCATCGCCATCCACGCCCTGGCCGAAGCGCTCGGCTCGCTGGCCGACGGCGACCTGACCTACCGCATCGACGCCGAGTTCGCCCCCAAGGCCCAGCAGCTGAAGACCGACTTCAACGCCGCCGCCAGCCGTCTGCAGGACGCCCTGCGCGGCATCAACGGCGCCACCGGCGGCATCCGCGCCGGTTCGGAAGAGATCGCCCAGGCCTCCGACGACCTGTCGCGCCGCACCGAACAGCAGGCCGCCAGCCTGGAAGAGACCGCCGCCGCCCTCGACGAGATTACCGCCACCGTCCGCAAGACCGCCGCCGGCGCCAAGGAGGCCTCCAGCGTGGTCGCCGCCGCCCGCGCCGACGCCGAACGTTCGGGCGCGATCGTCAGCCAGGCCGTCAGCGCCATGGCCGGCATCGAGCAGTCCTCGGGCCAGATCGGCAACATCATCGGGGTGATCGACGAGATCGCCTTCCAGACCAACCTTCTGGCCCTGAACGCGGGCGTCGAGGCGGCTCGCGCCGGCGACGCCGGCAAGGGCTTCGCGGTCGTCGCGCAAGAGGTGCGGGCCCTGGCCCAGCGCTCGGCCGAAGCGGCCAAGGAGATCAAGACCCTGATCTCGACCTCGACCCAGCAGGTCGGTTCGGGCGTGTCGCTGGTCGGCCAGACCGGCGAGGCTCTGCAGCGCATCGTCGACCAGGTGGCCACCATCGACGCCCTGGTCACCGAGATCGCCGCCTCGGCCACCGAGCAGTCGACGGGCCTGCACCAGGTCAACACCGCGGTGAACCAGATGGACCAGGTCGTCCAGCAGAACGCCGCCATGGTGGAAGAGGCCACCGCCGCCACCCACTCGCTGAAGGGCGAGACGGGCGAGCTGGCCGCCCTGGTCGGCCGCTTCAAGGTCGGCGGCGACGGCGCCGCCCGCGCCTCGACCCCGGCCGCCCCGCGCGCCAACCCGGTGCACGCCGCCCAGGCCCGCGCCCAGACCTTCGTCCGTCCAGGTCGCCCCGGCGGCTCGGCCGCCCTGGCGACCAAGGTCGACGAGTGGGAAGAGTTCTGAGCCGAACGGTTCAGCCAGTAACGGAAAGGGCGGCTCGCAAGGGCCGCCCTTTTTCGTTGCACGCCGCGCCCCTCCGTATCGCCAAGCAGCGGGGACGCGCCCCCTAGAACCAGCCCGCCTCGCGCAGGGCCTTGGCGTAGGCGCGGCTGACGGGGGCCTCGGCGCCGTTGGCCAGGGTCAGCACGGCTCGGCCGTCGCCGCGCCTGGCGTCCGCCACCGCCGCGCGGGCCACCCACCAGGAGCGGTGGGTCTGGGCGCCCTCGATGCCCTCCAGTTCGGCGACGGCGTCGGATAGGCGCATCAGGATCAGGTCCTCGCCCCTGGAGGTGTGCAGGCGCAGATAGTGGTCCTGGGCCTCGACGGCGTAGAGGGTCGCGCCGCGCAGCCTGGGCGGCAGGCGATCGAGAAAGCGCGGCGGCGCAGCCTCGGGAGCGCCGGCATGGGTCTCGATCGGCCGACGGGCGGCCAGGAAATTCAACGCCGTGATCGCCGCGGTGATCACCAGCACCGGCAGGAAGAAGCGCCCCAGGGTCTCCAGGCGCGGCAGGCCGCCGAACATCAGGCTCGACACCGCCCAGACGTACAGCGTGCCGGGCAGCGCCACGCCCAGGGTGATGACCGCCCCGCCGACGAACGGCCGCCGCTCGGTCAGGCCGCTGTTCTGCACGATCCCGCCGACCACCGCGCCGGCCGCCGCGCCCGACCAGCACAGCACCAGCCAGTAGACGAGCCGCATCCACAGCGGCGCATCGCCCGTGCCGAAGGCGCCGACGAAGGCCAGGAACAGGCCGGCGATCCCCGCCACCAGCACGCCGCGCCCGTGCCGCGCCGCCAGGGTCGCCATTCGCGAAGCGTGAACGGCGGGCGGCGGCGACTGGCGAAGCGAAGCCGGCTGCTCACGTAACGGCGATTGAGACACGGCCCGGGCGGCTCCTATCGGTTCGTCGGCGGCGACGCACCCCGACGCCGCACGGAGATCAAGATGTCCCAGCCCGACCTGTCAATGCACGACGCCGCCGCCCGCCGCTTTCGCCGCCGGGGCCTGGCCGGCGTGCTCGTCGCCACCGCGCTCGCCGCCGCGCCGATCCTGATGCTCAAGAGCGCCCCTCACCTGCCGGACCTGTCGCTGGTGGCGGCCGCGCCGCTGAAGATCCAGATCCACATCGCCGCCGCCCTGACCGCGCTGGCCATCGGCACGGTGCTGATGATCGGCGTGAAGGGCACGGCCCTGCACCGCACCCTCGGCTGGACCTGGGTGGCGGCCATGGCCACGACGGCGGTCAGCTCGCTGTTCATCCGCGAGATGAACCACGGCGCGATGAGCTGGATCCACCTACTGTCGGGCTGGACGATCATCGCCCTGCCGATGGCCGTCTACGCCGCCCGCCGCCACAACGTCCACCTGCACCGGCGCTTCATGACCGGCCTGTTCGTGGGCGGACTGATCGTCGCCGGCGGCTTCACCTTCCTGCCCGGCCGCCTGCTGTGGCGCGTGTTCTTCGGTTGAGCGCGTTGTCGTTTCACAGTCTGTTGCCCTCGCGCCCTTCAAGGACCCTCTTCATGCGTCTCGCCGTCTTCCTCGCCGCCGCCCTGACGGCCGTTCCGGCCGCCGGCCTCTGCCAGGACATTCCCCTCGTCGCCGCTCCGCCCGCCGCCGCCGCGCCCCGGGGCGAGGCCGGCCTGACCCTGAGCTTTCCCACGCTGAAGGCCCATACCGGCGCGCTGCACGTGGCCGTCTACGACAGCGCCCAGGCCTGGAAGGGCGGCGCGGCGGTCGCGTCGGTGAACGTTCCGGCCGCCGAAACCACGCCGAGCGTGCGCCTGGACCTGCCGGCCGGGACCTACGCCGTCCGCGTGTTCCACGACGTCGACGGCGACGGCCGCCTGGGAACCAACGGCTTTGGCATCCCGGTCGAGCCCTACGGCTTTTCCAACGACGCCAAGGGCATGATGGGCCCGCCGTCCTTCGAGGCCGCCGCCTTCACCGTCGCGCCGGGCGAGAACGCCCAGGCCCTGAGCCTGCAGTGAGGCCCGGCCCGAACGGCCCCGCTCTTGCCAGGGCGCCGCGCACGGGCCTATCCGAGGAACAACGATAGTTCGGGAGGGGCCCGCTCGACATGACCGCCGCCAAGACCCGCGCCCGTTCCGGCGGGCGGGGCCGCCCTTCCAAGGCCACGGGCCTGGACCTCAAGGAGACCATCCTCGACTCCGCCGAGGGCCTGTTCGCGCGGCACGGATTCCACGGGGTGACCACCCGCCAGGTGGCGTCGGAGGCCGGCGTCGACACGGCCCTGATCCACTACTATTTCGGCGCCAAGCGCGAACTGTTCGACGCGGTGTTCCTGCGCCGGGCCGAGATCCTCAACCAGGCCCGCAGCGTCTCGATGAACGCCTATGTGGAGACCTTCGGCGAGCGCATGACGGCGGAAGGTGTGATCACCGCCTTCATCGATCCGCTGCTGCGCATCTCGCAGGAGGGCGGCGGCGGCTGGAAGAGCTATTTCGCCCTGGTCGCCCAGGTGAACAACACCCCGGCCTGGGGCGGCGAGACCATGGCCCGGTTCTTCGACCCCGTCGTCCACCAGTTGGTCGACACGCTGAAGATCGTTCGTCCCGACGCCGAATATCGCGACCTCTACTGGTGCTACCAGTTCCTGACCGGCTCGATGATGCTGGCCCTGTCGGAGACCGGCCGCATCGACTCGCTGTCCGAAGGCCTCTGCCATTCCAGCGACCTGGAGGCCGTCCGCGCCCGCCTGTTCGCCTATTGCGCGGCCGGCTTCGAGGCCGTCATCGCCAAGCAGAGCAAGGCCTGATCCGTACACCGATCACACTTTTCACCACCTGGTGAAAAAAGGCTGGCGCAATCCCTCAACCTAGGTGACAGTGAAGTCGAATTCTCGCGACGGTGAAATCGTGCGGGAAACGCTGGAAACGAGACCGCCAAAGACGGTCCGGCCGGCGTGAGGGACGAAACGCATCTAGGTAAGAGGGGCTGTCCATGAAAACGATGTGGAAGGCTGCGCTGCTGGCTGGCGCGGCGTGGGGCGCTGCGAGCAATCTCGCGGTTGCACAGGAACAGGCGACCACGACCAGCGAAACGGGCGTCGGCGTCGAGGAAGTCGTCGTCACCGCCCGCCGCCGCGAAGAAACGCTGAAGGACGTGCCCGTGGCCGTCTCGGCCTACAGCGCCGGCGCGCTGGAGCGGATCGGCGCCTCCGACATCACCAGCCTGCAGCAGTCGACCCCGAACCTGACCCTGCAGGTGGCTCGCGGCTCGAACTCGACCCTGATCTCGTTCATCCGCGGCGTCGGCCAGCAGGACCCGCTGTGGGGCTTCGAGCCCGGCGTGGGCCTCTATGTCGACGACGTCTACATCGCCCGCCCGCAGGGCGCGGTGCTCGACGTGTTCGACATCGAGCGCATCGAAGTGCTGCGCGGCCCGCAGGGCACGCTGTATGGCCGCAACACCATCGGCGGCGCGGTGAAGTACGTGACCCGCAAGATCGGTCCCGATCCCGAGGTCCGGATCAAGGGCACGGTCGGCAACTACAACGAGCGCGACGGCCTGATCTCGGTGAAGGCCCCGATCAACGACAAGCTGGCGGTCAGCTTCGCCGCCGCCAAGTTCGACCACGACGGCTACGGCAAGAACCTCAACACCGGCGCCGAGCACTACGACAAGGACGTCGCCACCGGTCGCGTCAGCGTCGAGTACACCCCGAGCGACGCCCTGTTCTTCCGGCTGTCGGCCGACACCACGCGCGACGAGTCCAACCCGCGCCACGGCCACCGCGAAGTGCGCGCGCTGAACATCCTGGGCCAGCCGATCGCCGGCGGCGAGGTGCTGCCCGACGTCTACGACACCCGCGCCGGCTCGGGCGACAGCAACCTCGTCAAGAATAGCGGCGTGTCGCTGCTGGGCCAGTGGACGATCAACGACCTGATCACCGTCAAGTCGATCACCGCCTACCGCTCGGGCAGCACCGAGGGCACGATCGACTTCGACGAACTGCCGGGCGCCTATCTCGACATCCCGGGCCGCTACAACGACCACCAGTTCAGCCAGGAATTCCAGGCGCTGTTCACCGGCGACCGCTGGCAGGGCGTGGCCGGCGTCTATTACATGAACGCCACCGCCGCCGGCGCCTTCGACACCGTGGTCAGCCAGATCAACACGACCATCGCCACCGCCGGCAACGTCGACACCGAAAGCTATTCGGCCTTCGCCGACGTCAGCTACGACCTGACCGAGCGCCTGTCGGTCTCGGTCGGCGGCCGCCTGACCCGCGACGAGAAGTACGGCCGGGTCTATCGCCAGAACTTCACCGGCATCCGCAGCCCGCTGTTCGGCAACAACGCCGCCGTTCCGGGCCTGCTGCGCTCGAGCTTCACCAACAAGAAGACCTTCTCGAAGTTCACCCCGCGCCTCAGCGCCAAGTACGAGATCAGCGACGACCTGAACGCCTATGTCTCCTACAGCCAGGGCTTCAAGTCGGGCGGCTTCGACATGCGCTCCGACCAGATCCTGACGCCCAACTCGGCCGAGGGCTACGAGCCCGAGACCGTCGACTCGTTCGAAGGCGGCCTGAAGGGCTACTTCTTCGACCGTCGCCTGAGCCTGAACACCGCGGTGTTCTACTCCAAGTACAAGGACATGCAGGTCACCCAGCAGACCCCGGTCGGCGCCTCGATCGCCAGCCAGGTGCTGAACGTCGGCCGCGCCCACATGTCGGGCTTCGAGGTCGAGGGCGTCGCCAAGCTGGCCCACTGGGTCAGCGCCAACGTCTCGCTGGGCTACATCAAGGCCGAGTTCGACGAGTACCGGGCGCTGGACCTGACCTCGACGCCGCCGGTGGTGCGCGACTTCTCCGACTCGCGGGTGTTCCAGAACACCCCCAAGTGGACGGGCAATTTCGGCCTGAACTTCAGCCACGACCTGGGCGACAACGGCTCGATCACCTTCACCCCGACGGCCTCGTACCGTTCGTCCTACCACATGTTCGAGATCCCCTCGGCGCTCGATCAGGGGGCCTACTGGCTCTATGACGCCAGCCTGATCTGGACCTCGGCGCAGGGCCGCTACAAGGCCGCCCTGACCGGCAAGAACCTGGGCGACGAGCGCTATCGCATCGGCGGCTACAACTTCCCGCAGTCGGCGGCCGTGTTCTACGGCAACTCCGTCAGCGCCTTCTACGGCCCGCCGCGCACGGTGACGGCGTCGTTCGAAGTGAAGTTCTAGGCGAACGCCTCGGGCGACGGCTTGCTGCAACAGGCCGTCGCCCTTTTCTTATCCGGGCTAAATAAAGCCGAGTTTGATTCCCTGGGGGCATGGCGATGGACGACGGTCGCAAACCTGACGAGGCCGCGCCGGCCCCGAGCTATCGCTACGTGGTGCTGGCCACGCTGATCCTCGTCTACACGCTGAACTTCCTCGACCGGCAGATCCTCGGGATCCTGGCCAAGCCGATCAAGGACGAGTTCGGTCTCACCGACGGCCAGTTCGGCCTGATGGGCGGCCTGGCCTTCGCCCTGCTCTACACCACCCTGGCCATCCCCATCGCCTGGCTGGCCGACCGCTTCAGCCGCGTGTGGATCATGACCGCCGCCCTGACCGTGTGGAGCGGCTTCACCGCCCTGTGCGGCTTCGCCGGCGGCTTCTGGCAGCTGTTCTTCTCGCGCATGGGCGTCGGCGTCGGCGAGGCCGGCGGCGTGGCCCCGGCCTATTCGCTGATCGCCGACTACTTCCCCAAGAGCCAGCGGGCGCGGGCGCTGGCCGCCTACGCCTTCGGCATCCCGCTGGGCTCGGGCCTGGGCACCCTGGTCGGGGGCCTCTTGGCCGCCACCTACGGCTGGCGCACCGCCTTCATCGTCGTGGGCCTGCTGGGCGTGGTGCTGGCGCCGGTCTTCCGGGCGATCGTCAAGGACCCCCAGCGCGGCGGCGCCGACCGCATCGAAAGCGGCGCGCCCCCGGCCCCGGCCGCACCGCCCCCGCCGTTCGGCGACGCGGTGCGCCTGCTGGCGGCCAAGCCGTCGTTCTGGCTGCTGTCGTTCGGGGCGGCCGCCTCGTCGGTGTGCGGCTACGGCGTGGCCGCCTGGCTGCCCAGCTTCTTCATGCGCAGCCTGGGCCTCACCCTGTCGCAGACCGCCTGGTACTATTCCGGCATCGCCCTGTTCGGCGGCCTTCTGGGCATCTGGCTGGGCGGCGTGGTCGCCGACAAGCTGGGGGCCAAGTCCAAGTCGGGCTATCCGATCACGCCGGCCATCGCCTTCTTGATCTCGGTGCCCTGCTTCCTGCTGGCCATGAACAGCGGCGCGCTGTTCGGGGGCCTGGGCAAGAGCGCCGCCATGACCGCGGCCTTCCTGATCTTCCTGATCCCCACGGGCCTGAACCTGGCGTGGCTGGGCCCCATCACCGCCGCCGTCCAGCACCTGGCCCCCGCCCCGATGCGCACCACCGCCTCGGCCCTGTTCCTGCTGATCAACAACCTCTTGGGCATCGCCGTCGGCATCTACTATTTCGGCCTGGTCTCCGACCTCCTCAAGCCGGTGTTCGGCGCGGAGTCGCTGCGCTGGTCGATCTACACCGGCATGGCCTTCTACCTGGTGGCGGCCGGCCTGTTCTTCCTGGCCAGCAAGCGGCTGGAGAAGGACTGGGTGGACTAATCCGCCGCCTCTCAATTCCGCCCGTCATTCCCGCCCTTGTGGCGGGAACCCCTCTGTCAGCCGCAAGGGCGAGAGGGGCGGACTGCTGAGCAGTCCGCTTGCGCCTCTTGGGGGAGCGGAACCAGGGCTTCCCGCCACAAGGGCGGGAATGACGGGATGTGAAGGAGCCTGCACAGCCAAAAAGTCGCAGTCGCTTCAAGGCCGTTCAAGCGCCACCGTTCGGACATGATCGAGGATCATTGCGCCGCCGAAACCGTGTTATCAGCGGTATGAACGGGGCACGGCGCGATGAGCGGCGACGATCGGCACATCTTCCATGATCCCACCGGCAAGCGGCGGCGCAGGTTCACCCTGGCGGCGGGCATAGGCCTGTCGCTGGTCGCGGCGATCGTCGCCGGCTTCCTGGCCACCCTGGCCTTCGCGCCTCGCCTGCCGGCGGTGACGCTGAAGGACCCACACGTGCTGTCGGCCCTGCACGAAGAGACGGTCCATCGCCTCAAGCCCGGCAAGCCGCCGGCCTGGCGCGCCCTGCCCGCCCCCAAGACCCCGACGGCCGCGGGCGCGGCCAAGCCGCTGAGCGTCGGCTTCTACGTGCCCTGGGACGAGGACAGCCGCGAGTCCCTGCGCCGCCACATCGGACAGCTGGACGTGGTCTCGCCCCAGTGGGTTGCGCTGAACGGTCCCAAGGGCCAGATCGCGGTCGACGACGACCCCGTGGGCACGGCCCGCATCGCCGCGGCCACCAACCACCCCACCGTGCTGCCGCTGGTCCACAACTCGGCCGACGCCCGGTTCGACGGCCCGATGGCCGACGCCCTGCTGGCCGATCCGGCCGCCCGCAAGGCGCTGATCGCCAACCTGGTCGCCCTGGCCCAGCGCCGGGGCTTCGGCGGCTATATCTTCGACCTTGAGGCCCTGTCGCCCAAGGGCCTGGCCAACTATCCGCTGCTGCTGGACGAGGCCCGCGCGGCTTTCAAGGCCTCGGGCCGCGAGGTCTGGGTCACCGCGCCCTTCGACGAGCAGGGCTGGCCGCTCAAGCGCCTGCAGCAGTCGGCCGACACCATCGTGCTGATGGCCTACGACCAGCACTACGGCGGCGGCGATCCGGGCCCCAACGCCGGCCAGGACTGGTACGAGGCCGAACTCGACAAGCGCTTCTCCGCCCTCGACCCGGCCCGCACGGTGCTGGCGCTGGGCGCCTACGGCTACGACTGGACGCTGAAGCCCGACGGCGCGGCGGCCGGCGGCGACGCGGCCACCTTCCACGAGGCGATCCGCAACGCCCAGGACGCCGGCGCGGCGATCCGCATGGACGACGACGCCCTGAACCCAACCTACGCCTACGCCGCCGACAACGGCGACAAGCACGTCGTCTGGTTCCTCGACGCGGCCACGCTGTTCAATCAGGTCAAGGCCAGCGACCCGTTCAAGCCGCGCGGCTATGGCCTGTGGCGCATGGGCGGCGAGGATCCCGGGGTGTGGAGCGTGCTGGGCCAGCCCTACGGCAAGGGAACGGCCGGCGGCCTGGCCCGCATCCCGGCCGGCCAGAGCGTGGATTTCGACGGCGGCGGCGAGGTGCTGCGCGTCTCGTCCCTGCCCACGCCCGGCAAGCGCTCGCTGGAGTTCGACCCCGACACCGGCCTGATCTCGGGCGAGACCTATGACGTGCTGCCCAGCTCCTACGTCATCGAGCGCTACGGCCAGAAGCCGGGCCTGGTGGCCCTGACCTTCGACGACGGCCCCGACCCGCGCTGGACGCCGAAGATCCTCGACATCCTCAAGGCCAAGAACGCGCCCGCGACCTTCTTCGTCATCGGCCAGAACATGCAGAAGCATCCGGGCCTGGTCGAGCGCGAGATCCGCGAGGGCCACGACGTCGGCGGCCACACCTGGACCCACCCCAACATCGGCGAGACGCCGCTGCCCCAGACCCAGGTCGAGCTGAACGCCACCCAGCGCCTGTTCGAGGTGGTCACCGGCCGCTCGATGCGCCTGTTCCGCCCGCCGTTCTTCGGCGACGCCGAGCCCTCGACCCCGCGCGAGGTCGATCCGCTGGTGATCGCCCAAACCCTCGGCTACCTGATCGTCGGCCTGCGGATCGACACCGACGACTGGCAGAAGCCGCCGCCGCAGGTGATCATCGACCGCGCGCTGGACCGGCTGGACCACCCCGGCGCCAATCCCGGCCAGGTGGTGCTGCTGCACGACGCCGGCGGCAACCGCGAGAACACGATCAAGGCCCTGCCCGGCCTGATCGACGGCATCCGCGCCCGCGGCTACCGGCTGGTGACGGTCGGCGAACTGGCCGGCATGACGCCCGAACAGGTGATGCCGAAAAGCGAGCGCGATCCCGTCGGACTGGCGCTGGACCGCCTGGGCTTCGGCTTCTTCCGGGGACTGAACGCCCTGCTGGCCGGGCTCTTCATCACCGCCATCGCCCTTGGGGTGGCGCGCCTGGTCTTCCTGGCCTGCCTGGCGCTGGTCCACAAGGCGACCGAACGCACGCCCGAAGACCTGGACGCCGCAGCCGGCCCGCTGGTCAGCGTGCTGATCCCCTGCTTCAACGAGGAGAAGGTGATCGCCGCCTCGGTGGCGCGGATCCTGGAGAGCGACTGGAAGAACATCGAGGTGCTGGTCCTCGACGACGGCTCCAAGGACCGCACGGCCCAGGAGGTGCGCGACCACTTCGAGGGCGATCCGCGCGTGACGCTGCTGTCGTTCGAGAACGGCGGCAAGGCGCGGGCCGTCAACCGGGGCCTGGCCGTGGCCAGGGGCGAGTACGTCGTGGCCCTGGACGCCGACACCCTGTTCCCGCCCGAGACGATCGGGCGCCTCGCCCGCTGGTTCGCCGACCCGAAGATCGGGGCCGTGGCCGGCAACGCCATCGTCGGCAACCGCCTCAACATCGTCACCCGCTGGCAGGCCCTGGAATACGTCACCGCCCAGAACCTGGAGCGGCGGGCGCTGGCCGCCCTGGGCGCGGTGACCGTGGTGCCGGGCGCGGTCGGGGCCTGGCGCAAGAGCGTGCTCGACGCCCTGGGCGGCTATCCCTCCGACACCCTGGCCGAGGACCAGGACCTGACCATCGCCTGCCAGCGCGCCGGCTGGAAGGTGGCCTTCGACCCCGAGGCCCGGGCCTATACCGAGGCGCCCGACACGGTGGCGGGCCTGCTCAAGCAGCGCTTCCGCTGGTCGTTCGGCACCCTGCAGTGCGTGTGGAAGCACCGCGCGGCGCTGTTCAACGCCAAGACCCCGGTGCTGGGCTTCGTGGCCCTGCCGCAGATCTGGCTGTTCCAGATCCTGCTGGCCGTGGCCGCGCCGCTGGTCGACCTGGCCGTGATCTGGAGCCTGGTCTCGGGCCTCTACGCGGCGGTCGCCCACCCGCTGGAATGGCGGCCCGACGACATGGTGCGGGGCCTGCTCTACTGGGCGGTGTTCATCCTCGTCGACCTGTCGGCCGGCGCCCTGGGCATGGCCCTGGAGAAACGCGCGCCGTGGGCGGACCTGCCCTATCTGCCGGTGCAGCGCTTCGGCTATCGCCAGCTGATGTACTACGTGGTGGTCAAGTCGGTGCTGACCGCCGTGCGCGGCGGCCGGGTCGGCTGGGGCAAGCTGGAACGCCGGGCGACGGCGGCGGTCAAATGAAACACCTCTCCCGGAGGGAGAGGGAGGGGCCCATGCGCAGCATGGGAGGGTGAGGGGTTTTGGCCTTTCCGGACGGGCTGTGACTGAGGGGTGATGGGACCGCCGACGGTGTACCCCCTCACCCTCCCACGCCTAACGGCGCGGGCCCCTCCCTCTCCCCTTGGGAGAGGTTTTCCGGGGTTAAGCCCGCCGGCGCTGGATTTGGGCCGGGGCCGACGTGGCGCTGCTGACCTCGAACTGCGAGACCAGCTGCGCCAGTTCGCCGGCCTCCAGCTTCAGGCTGGCCGAGGCGACGGTGGCTTCCTCGACCATGGCCGAGTTGCGCTGGGTGACCTCGTCCATGCGATTGACGGCGGTGTTGACCTCCGACAGGCCCGTGGCCTGCTCGCGCGAGGACTGGGCGATCTCCAGGATCAGGCCGTCGATCTTGCCGACCTTGTCGACGATGGTGGCCAGGGCCTCGCCGGTCTCGCCGACCAGCCGCACGCCGCGGCCGACCTGCGAGGTGCTCCGGGCGATCAGGGCCTTGATCTCCTTGGCGGCCTCGGCCGAGCGCTGGGCCAGGGCCCGCACCTCGGAAGCCACGACCGCGAAACCCTTGCCCGCGTCGCCGGCCCGGGCGGCCTCGACGCCCGCGTTCAGGGCCAGCAGGTTGGTCTGGAAGGCGATCTCGTCGATCACGCCGATGATGCTGGTGATCTTGCCCGAGCTCTCCTCGATCTCGCCCATCGCCGCCACGGCCTCGCTGACGATCTCGCCCGAGCGGGTGGCGTCGATGCGGGCGGCGGAAGCCACCTGCGAGACCTCGCGCGCGCCCTCGGCGCTGCGATTGACGGTGGCGGTGATCTGGTCGAGAGCGGCGGCCGCCTCCTCCAGGTTCGAGGCCTGGATCTCGGTGCGGCGCGACAGGTCGTCGGCGGCGATCGAGATCTCCTGCGCGCCGGCCCCGACGCTCTGGGTGGCCGAGGCCACCACGCCCATGGCGCCGTCCAGCGCCGACATGGCGCTGTTGAAGTCGTCGCGCACCTTGGCGAACTGCGCATCGACCGGCTTTTCGATGCGGTAGGTCAGGTCGTTGCGGGCCAGGTGATCCAGGCCCGTGGCGATGGCGTTGACCGCGTCGACGCGGCCGGTGACGACGGTGGCGAACTTCACGACCTTGGCGATGCGGCGCTTGTGGTCGAAGATCGGGTTGTACGAGGCCTGGATCCAGACCTCGCGTCCGCCCTTGCCCAGGCGCTTGAACTCGGCGGCGACGAACTCGCCGGCGTTCAGCCGCGCCCAGAAGGCGGCGTAGCCCGGCGCATTGGCCTCGGCCGGCTCGACGAACATCCGGTGGTGGCGGCCCTGGATCTCGGTCAGCGAGTAGCCGAGGGCGTCGAGGAAGTTCTGGTTGGCGGTCAGGATCTCGCCGGCCGGGGTGAACTCGATCACCGCCTGGGCCCGGCCGATGGCCTCCATCTTGCCATGCTGCTCGGCGGCGCGGCGCTTCTGCTCGGTGATGTCGGTGGCGATCTTGACGATGCGGGTCACCGCGCCGCGCGCATTGCGGATCGGGTTGTACGAGGCCTGGATCCAGACCTCGCGGCCGCCCTTGCCCACCCGCAGGTACTCGCGGGCGTCGAACTCGCCGCGGCCGAGCTTGGCCCAGAAGGCCGCATAGTCGCTGCTGGCCGCGTAGTCGGGCTCGACGAACAGGCTGTGGTGCTGGCCGACGATCTCGGCCAGGTCGTAGCCCATGGCCGTGCAGAAGTTCGCGTTGGCGGTCAGGATCCGGCCCTTGGGGTCGAACTCGATGGTCGCCAGCGAGCGATCGAGGGCCTCCAGGGTCAGGGCGGCCTGAACTTGCGAGCGGTTGAACATGGAGCGTCTTCCGTTGCCTGACCGGGGTTTTCCCCAGGGTGCGTACGGCAAGGAGAAGCTTCGGGACGGTCAATAAATGATTGATACTTTCAAGCCTTGACGTCGCACCGAGTATATCCTGCCTCTCCTTGGCGATTTTGCACAAAATGAATCGTATTTAAGTCGTTGTTTTTCCAAGTTCGGCCGCACGACGCTCGCCGACCGCAGCAATACTTCGTCACGAACTGCGGCATATCCGCCGGCTGGCCGGCCAGGCGCAACCGCAGTGCACAAACGGCCAACTCTCGCGATTAAAGTGAGCGGTAACAGGGTTCTTTGAGGTCCCTTGCGCCCCCGAACGCCTTGCCAGCCTGGGGCTGTGGACGATTTGCGAAAAGATCAGGCTTTTCGATCGCCCGGCCCAGGAAGGGGGCGCCGTTGTCCAATCGGACAACGGATCGAAAATATGGGGGCGCCTTATCGTCCAAGTGCGGTTGCGCCTGCGAAATCACGCTCCTATAACGCCGCCACATTCAAGAACCGTCGCGGAAGACCGGTCCCTCATGAACATTCACGAGCATCAAGCCAAAGCCGTCCTCGCGGAGTTCGGCGCCCCCGTCCCGCGCGGCTACGCGGCGTTCACCGTCGACGAAGCCGTCGCCGCCGCCGAGAAGCTGGGCGGTCCGGTCTTCGTCGTGAAGAGCCAGATCCACGCCGGCGGCCGCGGCAAGGGCAAGTTCGAGGGCCTCGGCCCCGACGCCAAGGGCGGCGTCCGCGTCGTCAAGTCGGTCGAAGACGTCAAGACCAACGCCGCCGAAATGCTCGGCCGCGTGCTGGTGACGCACCAGACCGGCCCCAAGGGCAAGCAGGTGAACCGCCTCTACATCGAGGAAGGCGCCGCGATCGCCAAGGAATTCTACCTGTCGCTGCTGGTCGACCGTGAAACCTCGATGGTTTCGGTCGTCGCCTCGACCGAAGGCGGCATGGACATCGAAGACGTGGCCCACGCCACGCCGGAAAAGATCCACTCGTTCTCGATCGACCCCGCCACCGGCGTGTGGCCGACCCACCAGCGCGCGCTGGCCAAGGCCCTGGGCCTGACCGGCGGCCTAGCCAAGGAAGCCGCCGTGCTGCTGACGCAGCTCTACACGGCGTTCCTGGCCAAGGACATGGCGATGCTGGAGATCAACCCGCTGATCGTCACCGCCGACGACCACCTGCGCGTCCTGGACGCCAAGCTGTCGTTCGACGGCAACTCGCTGTTCCGTCACCCGGACATCCGCGCCCTGCGCGACGAGAGCGAAGAAGACCCCAAGGAAATCGAAGCCTCGAAGTACGACCTGGCCTACATCGCCCTCGACGGCGAAATCGGCTGCATGGTCAACGGCGCCGGCCTGGCCATGGCCACCATGGACATCATCAAGCTGTACGGCGCCGAGCCGGCCAACTTCCTCGATGTCGGCGGCGGCGCTTCGAAGGAGAAGGTCACCGCGGCCTTCAAGATCATCACCGCCGATCCGGCCGTGAAGGGCATCCTGGTCAACATCTTCGGCGGCATCATGCGCTGCGACATCATCGCGGAAGGCGTCATCGCCGCCGTGAAGGAAGTCGGCCTGACCGTCCCGCTCGTCGTTCGCTTGGAAGGCACCAACGTCGAACTGGGTAAGAAAATCATCTCGGAAAGCGGCCTGAACGTCATCGCCGCCAACGATCTGTCTGACGGCGCCGAGAAGATCGTCGCGGCCGTGAAGGGTGCTCGCTAATCATGTCGATCCTCATCGGTTCTGAAACCAAGGTCATCACCCAGGGCTTCACCGGCGCCCAGGGCACGTTCCACTCGGAACAAGCCATCGCCTACGGCACCAAGATGGTCGGCGGCGTCACCCCCGGTAAGGGCGGCCAGACGCACATCGGCCTGCCGGTGTTCGACACCGTCGGCGAAGCCAAGGAAGCCACCGGCGCTGACGCCTCGGTGATCTACGTCCCGCCGCCCTTCGCGGCCGACTCGATCCTGGAAGCCATCGACGCGGAAATCCCGCTGATCGTCTGCATCACCGAAGGCATCCCGGTGCTGGACATGGTGCGCGTGAAGAAGGCCCTGCAAGGTTCGAAGTCGCGCCTGATCGGCCCGAACTGCCCGGGCGTCCTGACCCCGAACCAGTGCAAGATCGGCATCATGCCGGGTTCGATCTTCTCGGAAGGCTCGGTCGGCGTCGTGTCGCGTTCGGGCACCCTGACCTATGAAGCCGTGTTCCAGACCACCAACGCCGGCCTGGGCCAGACCACGGCCGTCGGCATCGGCGGCGACCCGGTCAAGGGCACCGAGTTCATCGACGTGCTGGAACTGTTCCTGGCCGACGAAGCCACCAAGTCGATCGTCATGATCGGTGAAATCGGCGGCTCGGCCGAAGAAGAAGCGGCCCAGTTCCTGAAGGACGAAGCCAAGCGCGGCCGCAAGAAGCCCATGGTCGGCTTCATCGCCGGTCGCACGGCTCCTCCGGGCCGTCACATGGGTCACGCCGGCGCCATCATCTCGGGCGGCAAGGGCGGCGCCGAGGACAAGATCGCTGCGATGGAAGAAGCGGGCATCCGCGTCTCGCCGTCGCCGGCGAAGCTGGGCGAGACCCTGCTCGAAGTCCTCAAGGGCTAAAAGACTACCGAAACCCCGCCTCGCGCGGGGCCCAGGTTTTTTGCGACCGCCAGTCGACGATCCGAAAAAATCACCTGGGCCCCGCCGCATGGCGCGGGCGACGGGTGATTGAGAGACTATATTTACGGGACCGGTGTCTAACCGGTCCCGTAAACGGATCCGAAGCGCAGCGGCCGAAAATGGATAGCGGCCAACCGGTCGTCGCGCTTCATGTTTGAAACGAGCTCGTGATCCCGCCGGATGGCCTCGGCGGGCGAGCATCGAGGCGAAGACGATGGCGGACGACGCAGGCATCATCAATCAGGTCTTGACCGAGACCTCCTTCCTCTACGGCGCGAACGCCGCATTCGTTGAGGACCTCTACGCCCAGTGGGCGGAGAACCCCGGGTCGGTCGAGCCCTCTTGGAACGCCTTCTTCTCCTCGCTGGCCGAGCAGGCCGATCAGGTCAAGCGCGCCGCCAAGGACCCGGCCTGGACGCCCAAGAGCGTCCCCACCGCCCGTCCCGACTGGCTTTCGGCGCTTGACGGCCAGTGGGCCAGCGTCGCTCCCGCCGTCGAAGCCAAGATCTCCAAGGCCGTCGAGGCCAAGGCTCCCGGCGCTTCCGCCGAAGCCGTCCGCGCCGCCACGCTGGACAGCCTGCGCGCCATCATGATGATCCGGGCCTACCGGATGCGCGGCCACCTCGCCGCCAACCTCGACCCGCTGGGCCTGGATCCCGCCAAGGACGCCAGCGAGCTCGACCCGGCCACCTACGGCTTCGCCGAAGCCGACTACGACCGTCCGATCTTCCTCGACTTCGTGCTGGGTCTGGAAACCGCCACGATCCGCGAGATCCTGTCGATCCTGCGCCGCACCTACTGCGGCAACGTCGGCGTCCAGTACATGCACATCTCCGACCCGGCCGAGAAGGCCTGGCTGCAGGAGCGCATCGAAGGCCGCGACAAGGAAATCACCTTCACCAAGGAAGGCAAGGTCGCCATCCTCAAGAAGCTGGTCGAGGCCGAGGGCTTCGAGCGCTTCCTGCACAAGCGTTTCCCCGGCACCAAGCGCTTCGGCCTCGACGGCGGCGAAGCCATGGTCCCGGCCATGGAACAGATCATCAAGCGCGGCGGTTCGCTGGGCGTGAAGGACATCGTCCTGGGCATGCCGCACCGCGGCCGCCTGAACGTGCTGGCCGCCGTGATGGGCAAGCCCTACCACGTGATCTTCCACGAATTCCAAGGCGGCTCGTCGGTGCCCTCGGACGTCGAGGGTTCGGGCGACGTGAAGTACCACATGGGCGCTTCGTCGGACCGTGAGTTCGACGACAACAAGGTCCACCTGTCGCTGACCGCCAACCCCTCGCACCTGGAAATCGTCAACCCGGTCGTGATCGGCAAGGCCCGCGCCAAGCAGGCCTTCACCCTGCGCGAACAGCCGGACGCCGGCCGCGGCCACGTGCTGCCGCTGCTGCTGCACGGCGACGCGGCCTTCGCCGGCCAGGGCGTCGTGGCCGAGTGCTTCACCCTGTCGGGCCTGAAGGGCTACCGCACGGGCGGCACCATCCACTTCATCGTCAACAACCAGATCGGCTTCACCACCAGCCCGCGCTACTCGCGCAGCTCGCCCTACCCGAGCGACATGGCCCTGATGGTCGAGGCCCCGATCTTCCACGTGAACGGCGACGATCCCGAAGCCGTGGTGTTCGCGGCCAAGGTCGCCACCGAATATCGCCAGATGTTCGGCAAGGACGTGGTCATCGACATGGTCTGCTACCGTCGCTTCGGCCACAACGAAGGCGACGATCCGACCATGACGTCGCCGCTGATGTACGCGAAGATCAAGGGCCACCCCTCGACGCGCGAACTGTACGCCAACCGCCTGATCGCCGAGGGCCAGATCAGCCAGGCCGAGTCCGACGCCTGGGTCGGCGAGTTCGAGACCTTCCTCGACAAGGAATTCGAAGCCGGCAAGAGCTACAAGGCCAACAAGGCCGACTGGCTCGACGGCAAGTGGAAGGGCCTGGCCCAGCCGGGCGACGAAGAGCGCCGCGGCAAGACCGACGTGCCGCTCGCCAAGCTGCAGGAACTGGCCGCCAAGATCACGGCCATCCCGGAACGCATCGACGCCCACAAGACTGTGCGCCGCGCGATCGAGAACCGTCGTGACGCCTTCACCAAGGGCGAGGGCCTCGACTGGGGCGCCGCCGAGCACATGGCGTTCGCCACCCTGCTCGACGAAGGCTTCCCGGTCCGCCTGTCGGGCCAGGATTCGGTCCGCGGCACCTTCACCCAGCGCCACTCCGACGTCATCGACCAGAAGACCGAAGAGCACTACACGCCGCTGAACAACATCCGCGCCGGCCAGGCCAACTACGAAGTCATCGACTCGGCCCTGTCGGAAGAGGCGGTTCTGGGCTTCGAGTACGGCTTTTCGCTGGCCGACCCGAACACCCTGACCCTGTGGGAAGGCCAGTTCGGCGACTTCGTGAACGGCGCCCAGGTGGTGATCGACCAGTTCATCAGCTCGGGCGAACGCAAGTGGCTGCGGATGAGCGGTCTGGTGATGCTGCTGCCGCACGGCTACGAAGGCCAGGGCCCCGAGCACAGCTCGGCGCGCCTCGAGCGCTTCCTGCAGTCGTGCGCGGAAGACAACATGCAGGTCGTCAACTGCACCACGCCGGCCAACTACTTCCACGCCCTGCGTCGCCAGATGCACCGTGAGTACCGCAAGCCGCTGATCGTGATGTCGCCCAAGAGCCTGCTGCGCCACAAGCGCGCCGTCTCGAACCTATCGGACCTGGCCGAAGGCACCGCCTTCCACCGCGTGATGGTGGACGGCGCCGAAGCCGGCTGCGACGTCGGCGGGATCACGCTGAAGAGCGACGATCAGATCAAGCGCGTCATCATGTGCTCGGGCAAGGTCTACTTCGACCTCGTGGACCAGCGCGCCAAGAGCGGCCGCGACGACGTCTACATCCTGCGCCTGGAGCAGTTCTATCCGTGGCCGATGAAGTCGGTCATGGGCGTCCTGAACCGATTCAAGAACGCCGAACTGGTGTGGGTGCAGGAAGAGCCGAAGAACATGGGCGGCTGGACCTTCGTCGATCCGTGGATCGAGCTGACCCTCGACAAGATGGACATCAAGGCCAAGCGGGCCCGCTACGTGGGCCGTCCGGCCAGCGCCTCGACCGCCGCCGGCCTGATGAGCCGCCACCTCAAGGAGCTCGAAGCCTTCCTCACCGAAGCCTTCGCCTAAGAGCACCAACCTTCAAGCCGCCGCGTCCTCGGACTTGTTCGATGGGCGCGGCGGCCTAAGTTCGTTTAGACCCCGACCGCCAGATCAAAGAGACATCGGAACCTGACATGGCCGACATCATGACCCCCGCCCTGGGCGAATCCGTCACCGAAGCGACGGTCGCCCGCTGGACCAAGAAGGCCGGGGAGGCCGTGAAGAAGGACGAGCTGCTCGTCGAGCTGGAAACCGACAAGGTCAGCCTCGAAGTCGTCTCGCCGGCCGACGGCGTCCTGGCCGCGATCAGCGCCGAAGAAGGCGCCACCGTCGTTCCGGGCACGGTCCTGGGCGTGGTGACCGAAGGCGCGACCGCCTCGGCCGCTCCGGCCGCCGCCGCTCCGGCTCCGGCCGCTGCTCCGGCCCCCGCCCCGGCTCCGGCGCCCGCC
>NZ_JBFTJR010000040.1:0-50711 GCF_056395525.1 Caulobacter sp. 10L414 | reverse complement strand
GACCACCACCGTGGCGATCCCGAGCCGCCGGCACGTCTTGATCACCCGCACCGCGATCTCGCCCCGGTTGGCGATCAGGATCTTGTTGAACATCGGCGGCGGTCCTTGGCTCGTTTCAGACCCTCCCCCTGAAGGGGGAGGTGGCCCGGAGGGCCGGAGGGGGAAGTCGCCGCTGACGCCAACGCATCTGCTGACCGCACTCACTTCCCCCTCAGTCGGCTTCGCCGACAGCTCCCCCTTCAGGGGGAGCGTCTCGGCTCTCCTAGGCGTAACAGGCCAAGGCCGGTTTGCAACGCGGGCCCATCGCGCTAAAAGCGTCGCAGGAACCATGACACCGGTTTCCAATAAGAACGACTAGGGAGTGACGCGTGGTAAAGCAGGCGCTTTTTCTGGCCTCGGCCTTTTCGGTCCTGACCGCCGCAGACGCGGCCGCGGCGGCCGCCCCTTCCGAACCCGCCCTCCTCTTCCATGTTTCCGGCGACAAGGGCCTGAAGGCCGACTACGCCGCCGGCGACGCCATCCCCAACTTCGCCGACAAGGTGGCGGTGATCGCCGCCGGCAAGGCCGGCCCGGCCCTGTCAACCCAGGACGACGGCGTCCTGGCCTGGAACGCGCCGGGCAACATCCAGGCCCAGCGGGGCACGCTGTCGTTCTTCTGGCGCTCGGGCTATCCGGTCGGCGTCGCGCCCTTCGTGATCTTCCGCGTCGGCTACGCCGACCACACCAGCTGGGACATGGCCTTCCTGCGCGTCGATTGGAACGGCCACGGCTTCGACGCCTTCGTCACCGACAACGGTCTGGCCCGCACCCGCGTCTCGTTCAAGCTCGACAAGCCGCCGGCGCCCGACGCCTGGACGCACCTGGCCTTCACCTGGGACGAGCAGACCGGCGTACAGCTGTTCGTCGACGGCAAGCCCGCAGCCAGGAAGGACGCCAGGCGGGTCTATGACGCGGGCCTCGATCAATTCGGCATCGCCGGCCGGGTGATCGCCCCGCACCAGGTGCAGAGCCGCTACAACTTCCTGCGCGGCGGCGACCTGGACGAGATCCGCGTCTACGACCGCGCGCTGGACGCCGCCGGCGTCGCGGCCCTGGCCCGCAACGAAGCGCCGGGCGCCGCCGCCCCGGTCCCGACGCTGGACGATCCCGCCACGCGCGCGGCCTGGCGCCTGCGCCACGGCTGGACGGGCGAGGCCCCGCCCCTGCTGACGGATCCGGCCACCCGCATCCGCAAGGTCGAGTTCGCCGACGCCAAGGACATCAAGCAGTGGATGTGGCGGGCCAACGACGGCATCCCCGAGACCACCTGGCCCGGCGTCTACAACCGCTCGCGCCTGGAAGGCCGCGACGACTATTTCCCGCTGCCGGACTGGAACGTCTATGTCGAGGGCGGCAAGGCCCTGACGCTGGCCCTGCCCGACGAGCCGATCAGCCGGCTGGAAATCCAGGGACCTGCCTATGGCGACCTGACCTGGGCGGCGAAAGCCGGCGAAAAGGGCGTGAAGGTCGGCGTGCGGCCAAAGGGCCTCTACCGCTCGGTGACCACCCTGGCCCAACCGCTGAAGGGCGGCGTGCTAACCTTCACCAACACCGACCAGGAAACCCCGATCCAGGAGATCTGGGCCTATGACGTCTCGTCGGGCAAAGAGCCCGAAGGCGTCTTCAAGATGAACTACACGGTCCGGGCCGACGTGGCGCCGGACTATCTGAACCTGGCCGACCTCAACGCCTATGTCGCCGGGCGCTTCCCGGCGGGCGAGCGGGCGACGGTGGTGGCGATCCCCGACGCGGCCCCGCAGCGCAAGCGCCCGGCCGCCGACCTTTCGGCGCCCGGCCTGCCGATCGTCCACGTGATGATCCCGTCGGGCTTCGGCGACGCGCCGGCGGGCCAGCCGCTGGCCCGCAACTGGGCCTATGGCTGGGAGAACGCCCGCGACGGCCTGGACGGGATCGCGCTGGACATCCCCGCCCTGCCCGGCGCGGCGGGGACGACCATCCCGCTGAACATCCAGGTCAAGGATCCGATCTGGCCGGGCCGCAACATGATCGACGTCTCGGTCTCGGTGACGGCCGGGCAGGCCCGCACCCTGTGGCTGGATCTGCGCGACCGGATCCTGACGCCCGACAGCCTGTACCTGACCATCGCCGCCGACAGCGCCGCGTTCGGACCCAAAGCCCTGGACGGCGCCAAGGTGCGGCTGGTGTTCAAGGCCCGCGAGGAAGCGCAGGCCGAGCACGTCGCCGACCGCTTCAACCAGGTGAAGGACAACTGGGCCTTCCTGGTGGAGGAGCACACCACCTCCAAGCGCCAGGGCCTTTATCGCCGCCTCTACGCCGACATCTCCGACCTGCTGCGCGTGGATCCCGACCACAAGGAAGGCCGCGAGTACTGGGGCGACATCACCTATGGCAGCCAGGGCTGGCCGGCGTTCGAACAGCCCGAGGCGCCCGACGGCGTTCCGCTGTGGGCCTTCCGCCAGACGCAAGACCTCAAGCGGGTGGCCAAGTTCATCAACTGGTGGATCGACGAGCGCCAGGTCGCTTACGGCGACTTCGGCGGCGGCCTGTCGGACGACACCGACCTTCTGCAGCAGTGGCCGGGCCTGGCCCTGATGGGCGTGGATCCCGACAAGGTGAAGGGCTCGCTGAACCTGCTGACCGACGCGGTCTACCGCAACGGCATGTTCACGAACGGCCTGTCGACTATCGCCACCGACGAGCTGCACGCCTACGAGGAGGGCATCAACTCCAACAGCGAGGCGATGTATCTCGACTACGGAGATCCCCTCGCCGTCGAGCGGCTGTTCACGACGGTGAAGGCCCTGCCGGGGATCATCGATCGCAATCCGGCCGGCCACGTCCACTTCAACACCAACTGGTACAGCGGTTCGATCTCGTACCGCGAAGGCCCGTGGGAGTGGCAGAAGCCCTACTCGTTCGGCGTGGTGCACCCGGCGATCCTGATCGGCGACTACAACGGCGACAAGACCGCCCGCGACATCGTGCTGGGCCTAGCCGACGGCTATCTGGCCCACGCCAAGGCCGACGGCTCCTATCCCAACGAGATCAACTGGCGCACGGATGCGGAACGGGGCGGCACGGTGCTGCAGGGCTCGGGCGCCAGCGGGCCGTTCCAGATCTTCTGGCAGGCCTGGCGCTGGACGGGCGAGGCCAAGTACCTGGCCCCGATCCAGTGGCGGATGGGCAAGAACGGCGTCAAATCGCTGAACGACCTCAACGACAACGCCCTGTCGATGCTGGGCCTGGCCGACGCCAACAAGGACGCCATCGTCAAGTCGGCCGCCAAGGGCGGGGCCATGGAGCGCTTCGCCGCCTGGAGTCTGACCGGCGACAAGACCTGGCTCGAAAAGGCCTATGCCGACGAGATCCAGTGGGCCGACCAGCACATGTATATGCACACCGACGGCCACTGGTGGTCGGACCGGGTGGAGATCCCGTCGGACGTGCTGCAGCGCTCGCGCCTGGGCGGCATCGCCAACAAGCGCGGCCAGATGAACCCCGGGCACATCGTCAGCTGGCGCTTCGAGGGCGCCGCGAAAGGCGAGGACGTGGCGATCCTGGTCAAGGACGGCACGGCCAAGGGCTTCAAGGTCGTGGCCTACAACCTGTCGGACAAGCCCGTGAACGCGACCATGACCGGCTGGAACGTCGCGCCCGGCCAATGGACGCTGACCCAGGGGATCGACACCACGGGCGACGACGCGATCGATGGGGCGGGCGAAACCCGCAACGTCGCCTTCGAGCGCACCAAGGCCGTCAGCGTCGTGTTGCAACCGGGCCAGACCACGATCATCGACATGGCCCTGGCGACGCCGGGCGATGACCCCGCCCGGCGCGCCGACCTCGGCATCGGACGCGGCGACGTCAGCGTGAAGGGCTCGACGATCACCGCCAAGGTGCACAGCCTGGGCGCACAGGACGCCAAGGCCGCGAAGCTGGAACTGGTCGACGCCGCCGGCAAGGTGCTGGGTTCGGCCGCCGTGCCGGCTTTGGCCGCGCCCAAGGACCTGACGCCCAAGGTCCACACCGCCAGCCTGAAGATCCCGGCCGGCGCCAAGCCGTCGGAACTGCGCCTGCGCATCGTCAGCGACCAGCCGCAGATCACCGCCCTGAACGACGAGGTGAAGCTGCCATGATCCACAAGGTTCTGATCATCGCCGGCCTGCTGGCCCTGGGCTCGGGTGCGAACGCCGCCGAGCCCTACGGCCGCAACGTCACGCTGAAGGAGGCCAAGGCCGTGGCGGCCGCCGCCGAGGCCGAGGCCCTGAAGACCGGCGTGGCCGTGACCATCACCGTGGTCGAGCCCAACGGCGCCCCGGTGCTGGTCTGGAAGATGGACGGGGCCTCGTACTCGGCCCCCGAGGTCTCGCGCCGCAAAGCCGAGACCGCCACCGCCTATCGCCGCCCGACCAAGGCGTTCCAGGACGCGGTCAAGGGCGGCAACCTCAACGCCATCTCCAACGGCGCTCTGGCCATCGAGGGCGGCGAGCTGCTGCTGGTCGAGGGCAGGATCGTCGGCGCGGTCGGCGTGGCCGGCGCCACGCCCGAGCAGGACGGCGTCCTGGCCCGGGCGGGCGCGGCTGCGGTGAAGTGAGGCCTCAGCCCTCGCCGAACTCGCGGGCGAACATCGCCACGTAGCCGTCGAGGCGCTCCGAAGCCTCGGGCGCGATGAGCCGCGTGACCTCGGCCGAGAAGGTCACCGGGGCCGAGCCGGAGGCGGTGACGATCCTGCCGTCGACCACCGCCCGGGGGCTTTCGACATAGCCCTCGGCGCCGGCGTAGCCGGGGGCCTGCTCGGCCAGCCAGTCCTTGCCGTTGGAGGTGTGGGCCTTGCCCGCCAGCAGGCCGGCCTTGGCCAGAGCGATGGTCGCCCCGCAGATGCCGGCGACGATCTTGCCGTCGGCGTGGGCTTGGCGCAGCAGGCTGAACACCGCGTCGTTATCATAGCCCTGCCAGGCGTCGGAGCCGATCAGCAGGTAGGCGTCGGCGTCCGACAGCACCGGATCGTCGAAGCGGTAGTCGGCGGCGGCCAGGACGCCGCCGATCGAGGTCTCCGGATCCCCGGTCGGGGTGGCGATCTCGATCTGCACGCCGAAATATTCGCGCAGGGAGGCCAGCACGTGACCGGCTTCCCAGTCGGCCCAGCCGGGCTGGAGAAAGGCGACGGCGATGGTCATCAGCGCAGCTTCACCGCGGTGCCGGCGGCGGTGACCATCAGCATGCCGTTGTCGGCGCCCAGGGCTTCGTAGTCGAGATCCACGCCCACCACGGCGTCGGCGCCCTGGCGGCGGGCCTCGTCGATCATCTCCTGCAGGGCGATGTCGCGGGCTTCGCGCAGGGCCTTCTCGTAGCCGCCGGCGCGGCCGCCGATGATGTTGGTGATGCCGGCGAACAGGTCGCGGAAGATGTGCGCGCCGATGATGGCCTCGCCCGAGACGACCCCCAGGGTGGCCACGGTCTCGCGCTCGGCGACGTAGGGAGTGGTCGAGGTGATCATGGCAGGCTTCCCGTCCCTTGATGCGGCGCGCCCTACCGGCGGGCCGTGCGAGCCCCTAGATTGGCACGCATGACCCAAGCCGCCACCCTCTCTTCCACAGGTTTCGACCTGACCCCGCCCACAGAGCCCGAACGCGAGCGCCTGGAGGCCGACCTCACCGCCGAGGAGGCCCGCGTCCTGCTGCATCACGGCACCGAGGCGCCGTTCTGCGGCGGCCTGCTGGGCGAAAAGAGCCCCGGCGTCTACGGCTGCCGGCTGTGCGGCCTGCCGCTGTTCAAGCACGAGACCAAGTTCGAGAGCGGCACCGGCTGGCCCAGCTTCTACGCGCCGTTCGACGAGGACCACGTCAGGGCCGTGCGCGACACCTCCTACGGCATGGTGCGCATCGAGACCCGCTGCGCCCGCTGCGACAGCCACCAGGGCCACGTCTTCCCCGACGGCCCCGCACCGACGCGGCTGCGCTACTGCATCAACTCGGTTTCGCTGCAGTTCGTGAAGGCCGGCGATCCCCTGCCCGACCCGCTGCACCGCGGCGACCGCCTGCCGTAGACGGCTGGGCGCCTCTGGCCGGGGCGCCCAAATGCAAGGCAAGGCTTTCCCCGACGGAACTTCGACCCTTGGTGGAAAAAATGGATTGCTCGGCACAACTATAAAGAGCATGGTCAATCCGAGGCCGCAGGTGCGGCGACTCGCTCGGACGGCGCTCCCTAGGCGACGGCCCGAACCGCCCGCGCACAACCTCCGGCAGGGTTGCGGCGCTCCATGGCGGACGCGTCGGGAGAAGGCCCCTTCCCCCCAGTCTTCTCCCGACGCGAACCCGTTCTATCAGTTCTATCAGGCAGAAGCGGTCGGCCCGTAGGCCACGTAGCCGCGCTCGACCATCCGGCGCAGGGCCTCGTAGGCGGCGGAAAGCTCGTCATAGGCCAGGCGCAGTCCGGCCAGCTTCTCGACCTCGGCCGGATCGGGCGCGCGGCCTGACTGGCCGATGGACAGCGCCATGGCCGCCCAGCGCGCCCGGGCCTGGGCCGTGGTCACGGCCAGCTTCTGGAAATGGCCGGCGTCGAGCCTGCCCAGGGCCTGGGCCATGATCTCGCGATTGGACAGAAAGGCGGTGTAGTCGATCTGTTCGAGATGACCGCGCAGGCGACGCTGCTCCTGCGGATCGATGTCCTGCGGCTCGAAGTGATCGCTGAACCTCCGGGTGCTGGAGGTGACGGTGGACGACATGACGGCCTCCCTGACCGCATCGTGCTTGCCGCCGAGTCTGCGCCCAGGCCCTTAAGCGGCCGTTACTCGTCAATCGGGCGTCAGCAGACCCTGCAACCCGACGATCATGGCGATGATCCCGAAGATCGCCAAGACCAGTCCCGCGCCCTGCGCTCCGCTGTCCGGCAGTTCGCCCGACCCGCCCAGCCGCCGAGCCAGCGCCCCGGCCCGCAGGCGGTCCCACAGCAGCAGCACGCCGACGGCGAGGCCGACGAGCTCGAAATGGAAGACGTGCGGCCCCGAAACCAGGTGCACGATCAGGAAGTAGCCGCCGCAGACCAGGGCCGCGATCCCGACGATCCAGCCGAACGGCGCCAGGCGCGCGGCGAAGCGCCCCAGGTCGTCGCCCGCCCGGGGCAGCAGGGCCAGGAGACCGATCGCCAGCAGGAAGCCGCCAACGAGATTGCAGAGATCCAGAACCAGTTCGAGCATGAGCCTGCAATGCGGGCGTCCGCCCTACCGTTCCGCCCGTGCATCCACCCAGGCGCGCCATCGCGGCCGCCGCACGCACCGCTTGCAATCTTACAGACGTAGAATAACCTGGAGCTTCACCGGAGGAAGTCCATGCGTATCGCCGCCGCCGTCGCCGTCGCCGCCCTGATGATCGCCGCCACGCCGGCGATGGTCCACGCCCGCCCGGCGCCCGCGCCGGCCTCGGCCGCCGACGCCCAGGCCGCCAAGGACCAGGCCACGGTCAAGAAGGCGATGAACAGCGGCGACCTTGGGACGATCCGCAAGATGGTTCCCGCGCTGGAGGCCGTGGTCTCTCACACCCCCGCCGCCTACCCGCTGGTCGAGCGCAAGGGCGACACCTTCATCGTGCGGGCCTACAACCTGGACCAGGGCCTGATCGCCAGCCTGCTGGCCAGCGCCGCGGCCGAGAAGGCCGCGCCGGACCAGAAGACCCAGGTGGTCGTCGACTACAACACCTATGGCCTGGCCTATTTCCTGCTCGGCTCGGCCGCCGTCGAGGCGCGCAACTACGACAAGGCCTCCGAATGGCTCGACAAGGGCCTGGCCCTGCAGCCCGAGAACCTGATGCTGGTCACCGAGAAGGGCATGGTGCTGACGGCGCAGCGCCGCTTCGCCGACGCCCTGGCGCTGTATGACGCCACCTTCGACAAGGCCGCCGCCTTCCTGATCTCCGACCAGCAGGGCAAGGCCCGGCTGCTGCGCGCCCGGGGCTTCTCCCTGATCGAGCTGGGCCGCTTCGACGAGGCCGAAAAGGCCTACAGGGACTCGCTGGAGATCGAGCCCGACCACGGCGGCGCCAAGCACGAGATCGGCTACATCGCCAAGCTTCGCGCCGGCGGCCAGGCCACGGGCATCCAGATCATGAACGGCGAGGAGTCGATGAAGGCCAAGTAGGCCCTCAGTACTCCACCAGGCTCTCGAAGCCGCCGAAGATCATGCGCTTTCCGTCGAAGGGCATCTTGTCCATGTACGGCTTGAGGCGCTCGTCAGCCATGACCTTGGCCATGATCTCGTCGCGCTTGGCCCGGCTCTCGTAGGTGATCCACGAGAACACCGTCACCTCGTCGTCCTTCAGCTGGACGGCGCGGGGGAACGAGGTGAGCTCGCCGTAAGGCACGTCGTCGGCGATGGCCTCGACATAGGAGATCGCGCCGAGCTCCATCCAGATCGAGCCGGCCAGGGTCGCCATCTCCTTGTAGGCCTCGACATTGGCCTTGGGCACGGCGAGCACGAAACCGTCGACATAGGTCATGGGATCCTCCCTTGGATCGTTGTTGGCCCCCATAGGACGTTCCAACGCGGAGGAGGCCGACAGGGGGGCCACGAAAAAGTTCAGCGCCCGTCGATCAGGGCCAGCAGGCGGTCCAGCGCCCGGAGGTGTCCGTGCGGATCGCCGGGCGGAAAGACCGGCAGCGGAACCTGCGGCGTGATCCCCTCGCCTTCCGCCACCCGGCCTTGCGCGTCGCGGTGGACCTCGGCCGGCAGGGCGAAGCGCCAGCCGTTGGGCAGCGGCTTCTGCAGCTGGTCCGACAGCGCCCCGCGCGTCGTTTCGCCCGCCTGGCGCACATTGGGCAGGGCTCGCATCGACAGTGTGAAGGTCTCGCCGGCGCTGACCGTGACCTGGCTGGTCAGCAGCCAGACAGGGCCGAGGTAGCGCGGGCGATCCGACGGCGTGATGAACAACGGCTGGGCGACGCCGTCGCCGCCGACCGCGACCTTGGATCCGACCTCGCGCCGCCGGTCGGCGAAGCGGGCGGCGATGCGGCGGGCGATCACGTCGTAGCCGCCGCGGTTGTCGCTGACGTCGACAATCACCGCCTCTGCGCCCGAAAAGGCGGTGACGGCCTCGTCCAGCGTGGCCTCAAGCAGCGCGACGTCGTCGTCGCCCGCCTTGGGATCGAAGCCGCCCATGGCGGTTACGGCCAGATAGCCGACCTTCCCCTTTCGTCCCCACAGGATCCGCCCGCCGGCCGCCTCGCGAACGCCCAGGGGCGCGGCCAGCAGGTCGGCCCGCCAGGCCTTCGCCCAGGCCGCCTCGCCGCCGGGCGCGGCCTTGGCCCGCATCAGCGCCGCCGCCTCGCCGAACCGCTGGGTGCGCGGCTGGCCGCCGACGATCCCGTCCAGCGCCACGTGGGCGTCGTTCATCCCCCGCAGCAGCACGCCCAGCGCCTTCCACAGCGCCGCCTCGTCGGGCGCCACGCCGAGGGCGGCGACGGCCGCGGCCCGTCGCGACGGCCAGTCCAGGCCGCGCTCCCGCGACAGGGGGTAGGAGGCCTCGAAGGTGTCGGCGACGACGGCCAGGGTCCGGCGCGGCGTCCAGGGTCGGTTCTTGACGCAGGCCTCCGGCAGGGCCTTCAGCCGATCGAAGCGATAGGTCGTCCCGTCGGCCTCGCCCGCCGTCTCGAGCGCCGCGCCCATGGGCCGCCAAAGCTTCAGCACCCCGTCGGGATCGGCCTTCGCGCGCGGGTCGCGCCAGCAGTCCTCGCCGGCGAGGTGATAGAGGCTGGGCCCGTCGGCGTCGAACCGCACGACCCAGCCGTAGCCGCGAGACTTCCAGACACCCTGCAGGGGTCTGGCGATGGGGCCGGTGGTCTGCACAGGCTGCATGTCCGGCTCCGCCCGCGCAGGCGAAACCGGCAATGCGACGGCCAAGGCGGCGGCGAACAGGAACGACCTCATTCGTCCACCTTGAGCCGACCATAGCTTGAGCATCAAGACGGCCGGCGAGGAACAGGTCCCGCCGGCCGCTTCGATCACTCCGTCTTCAGGTAGATCTCCGAGCCCTGTTCGCGGAACTTCTCGCTCATCTCCGCCATGCCGAGCTCGGCGGTGTTCGGCGCCTGGGCGGCGGCGAAGTCGCGGACTTCCTGGCTGATCTTCATCGAGCAGAACTTCGGGCCGCACATCGAGCAGAAGTGCGCGGTCTTGTGCGCCTCCTTGGGCAGGGTCTCGTCGTGGAAGGCCTGGGCGGTCTCGGGGTCGAGGCCGAGGTTGAACTGGTCTTCCCAGCGGAACTCGAACCGCGCCCGGCTGATGGCGTCGTCGCGCATCGAGGCCCCCGGGTGGCCCTTGGCCAGGTCGGCGGCGTGGGCGGCCAGCTTGTAGGTGACCACGCCAACCTTCACGTCGTTGCGGTCGGGCAGGCCCAGGTGCTCCTTGGGCGTGACGTAGCAGAGCATCGCCGTGCCGAACCAGCCGATCATGGCCGCGCCGATCGCCGAGGTGATGTGGTCGTAGCCAGGGGCGATGTCGGTGGTCAACGGACCAAGCGTGTAGAAGGGGGCCTCGTGGCAGTGCTTGAGCTGCTCTTCCATGTTGGCCTTGATCTTGTGCATGGCCACGTGGCCGGGCCCCTCGATCATCACCTGCACGCCGTGGTTCCAGGCCACCTTGGTCAGTTCGCCCAGGGTGCGCAGTTCGGAGAACTGGGCCTCGTCATTGGCGTCGGCGGTCGAGCCCGGACGCAGGCCGTCGCCCAAGCTGAACGACACGTCGTAGGCGCGCATGATCTCGCAGATCTCGTCGAAGCGCTCGTAGAGGAAGTTCTCCTTGTGGTGGGCCAGGCACCACTTGGCCATGATCGAGCCGCCGCGGCTGACGATGCCGGTGACGCGCTTGGCGGTCATCGGCACGAACGGCAGGCGCACGCCGGCGTGGATCGTGAAGTAGTCGACGCCTTGCTCGGCCTGCTCGATCAGGGTGTCGCGGAAGACTTCCCAGTTCAGGTCCTCGGCCACGCCGCCGACCTTCTCCAGCGCCTGGTAGATCGGAACGGTGCCGATCGGCACGGCGCTGTTGCGGATGATCCAGTCGCGGATGTTGTGGATGTTGCGGCCGGTCGACAGGTCCATGACCGTGTCGGCGCCCCAGCGGGTGGCCCACACCATCTTGTCGACTTCCTCGGCGACGGTGCCGAGCACGGCCGAGTTGCCGATGTTGGCGTTGATCTTGACCAGGAAGTTGCGGCCGATGGCCATCGGCTCGAGTTCGCCGTGGTTGATGTTGGCCGGGATGATGGCGCGGCCGCGGGCCACTTCCTGGCGCACGAACTCGGGCGTCACGAAGTCGGGGATCGAGGCGCCGAAGTCCTCGCCGTCGCGCACGCACGGACGGGTCTGCTCGCGGCGCAGGTTCTCGCGGATGGCGACGTATTCCATCTCGGCGGTGATGATGCCGGCGCGGGCGTATTCCAGCTGGGTGACCAGCTTGCCTTGCGTTCCGCGGAAGATCTTGCGGCCGTTGTCGGGGAACTGCGGGGCCAGGTGCTTGCCCTGGGCGAAGCCGTTGTCCTCGGGCTTCACCTCGCGCGGATTGGCCACGACCTCGACGTCGCCGCGGGCGACGACCCAGGCGTCGCGGGCGCGCTCCAGGCCCTTGGCGATGTCGATGGTCGCGTTCGGGTCGGTGTAGGGGCCGGACGGGTCATAGATCGTCACCGGCGGCTCGTTGGCCGACGGGTGGACGGCCACCTCGCGGAACGGCACGCGGATGTCGGGGAAGATCTCGCCGGCCTGATAGACCTTGCGCGATCCCGGCACGGGGCCGGTGGCGACGTTATCGGTCGCTGGAACGATGGGGGTTTGAGCGTTCATGTTGCGGGCTCCTCAAGCACTGAAGAGACCCGGACGTGTCGAGCTAAGTCGGTCTTACGGCCTGGACTGTACGCTCCCAGATCCGCGTTCCCTCCCTTCGCCGGCATGACCCGGATCAGGTTCGACGGGTCAGGGCTCAAGCCCAATCTCAGCCGCGACAGCGACCCCCCGGTGAACAGGGCGGACACTAGGAGGATTGACGCGCGGGTCAAGAGCGACGAGCGACGTTCGTCAGGACGCCTTCACCATGCGCGCCAGGACGGTCTCCATCTGCTCGTGGCGATCGCTGTGCTCGACGACGCGCCACGGTGCGTTGTGAACGTGCCAGGCCAGCCGGGCGTCGCGCAGCTTCTGCCTGAAGCGCTTGGGATCGACACCGGCGGCGCGCGCCATCTCGACGGCCGTGACTTCCCTGTCGTCCATCGTGTCCTCCCACGCGGGGGTTACAGGTCGTCCGTCGCGAAGGTGTCGCAGGCGGCGGGCCTGCCGTCGTCGTAGCCCTTGCCGAACCAGCGCATCCGCTGCTCGCTGGTGCCGTGGGTGAAGCTGTCGGGCATCACCCGGCCTTGCGCCTTGGACTGGATGGCGTCGTCGCCGACGGCGGCCGCCGCGCCCAGGCCGTCCTCGATGTCGGCGCGGGTGATGCGGATGTTGGAGACCTCGGGCGCGTGGCGGGCCCAGACCCCGGCGTAGCAGTCGGCCTGCAGCTCCAGCCGCACCGAGCCGCTCTCGGCGCCGCGACGGCCCAGGCTATCGGCCTTGCGGGTCGCGCCCATCTGGTTCTGGATGTGGTGGCCGATCTCGTGGCTGATCACATAGGCGCGGGCGAACTCGCCCTTGGCCCCGAAGCGGCTCTCCAGCTCGTTCCAGAAGCTGAGGTCGAGATAGACCTTGCGGTCGGCCGGGCAATAGAACGGCCCCATCGCCGACTGGCCCAGGCCGCAGCCCGTGCCGGTCTGGTCGTCATAGAGCACGACCGAGGTCGGCGGGACGTAACGGCCGCCCGAGCGGGCGAAGATCGGTCCCCAGACATCGGTGTTGGAGGTCTCGATGACGTCGACGAAGCGGCCGCCCTCGTCCTGCACCGAGCCGCGCCGCCCTTCCTGCTGCTGGGCCGCCGGCGCCTGGACGCCCTCGACGGCGTTCAGCGTGGTCTGCGGGTCGACGCCGAACACGAAATAGCCCACAGCCGCCAGCACCAGCGCGCCGATGCCGCCGCCGGCCGCCACGGGACCCAGGCCGCGCCGGTCCTCGATATTGCCGGACTGCCGTCCGCCTTCCCATTCCATGAGCCGAAGATCCCTAGCGTTCCGAAGCGGGCCTGATGGCCCGCAGCACCTCATTGCTCCGCGCCAGACGGGCGTCGGTCAAGCGGTCCAGTTCGTCCAGCCGAAGCGACAGCCCCGCCGACGGATCGCCGCGCTCGGGCAGCACCTCGGCCGGCGGCGGACGATAGGGCCGGCCCGCGCTCGCGCCCTGCGCCTGCAGCGAGCGCAGGGTCTGGGCCGCCGCGGCGCGGTCGCGCGCGGCCTGGGCCTCACGAGCCTGGGCCATCTGCTGCTGGCGCAGGGCCTCGATCTCCATCCGGGCGGCCGCGCGCTCCTGAGCAAGGCCCGCGTCGGCCTGGCCAGTGTAAGTCTGGGCGCTCGCCGCGCTCGACGCCAGCGCCAGACCCGTCGCGATGGTGATCGCCAGGACCCGTCTCATGCCATGCCTCCGGCGCCGCCCCGCGCGCCGGAAGGGCGCGGCGTCAGCGGCTCTTGAACGAGAAACGCGCCAGTTCCTCCTTCGGCGCCGACCATTTCGGATCGAGCTCGGCCGCGCGCTGGAAGTCGTAATAGGCCGCCTTGACGTCGCCGAGGTTCTCGTGCGCCAGGGCGCGGTTGTAGTAGGCGCGCTCGGGCTGCTTGACGCCCAGGGCCAGGCCCCGGTCGATCTCGTCGAGGCCTTCGGCGAAGCGGTCCTCGGCCACCAGGGCCGCGCCCCGGTTGACATAGACCTCGCCCAGCTTCGGCTCGATGCGGCCGGCCGCGTCGAAATCGGCCCGCGCCTCGACATAGGCCTGGCGGCGCAGCTGGATCACGCCGCGATTGACCAGGGTGCGGGCGCGGTCGCCGGTCGACAGGGTCTCGACCTGCAGGGCCGAGGTGCACAGGCGCATCGTGTCGTCGTCGGAGCGGCCCCGGATCACCGCCTCGGAACAGTCCTTGGCCATGCCGCCGCCGATGATCAGGACCGAGGCCGTCGCGGCGCCGGCCGGCGGCAGCATCGCCAGCACGGCGACGCCGAGGATCCAGCCGCGAAACGGCCGTGCGCCGGAAACACCTATGCGACGGGGCGACCGAGACTTGAGGGTCTTGGCTTTCATGCGTTTTCTCCCAACGTCAGCCCGGCCTTCCGACAGGCCCGCGGGGAATGGGGGAAACCAAGCCGCGGGTACGCGGGGACAGGCTTTTGAAGCCCGGCGACGTCGAGGCCGCCAGGCGAGCGCCAGCATAGCACCGTCAGCGCCGAAAGCCTCGCTGAAACGCTTTGCCAGTCCGCCCGGGGCGGCCTATCTCCAGGCGTCCGGATCGGAGTACCCGCATGCACCTGGCCCGCTTTCCCCGCGCCCGCTTCGCCCACCTGCCCACGCCGCTGGAGCCCCTGCCCCGCCTGGGCGCGGAACTGGGGATCGACCTCTGGGTCAAGCGCGACGACTGCACGGGCCTGGCCGGCGGCGGCAACAAGACCCGCAAGCTGGAGTTCCTGCTCGGCGAGGCCCTGGCGCTGGGCGCCGACACCCTGGTGACGCAAGGCGCGGTGCAGTCCAACCACGTGCGCCAGACCATCGCGGCCGGCGCCCGCTTCGGCCTTTCGACCGAAGTGATCCTGGAGGAGCGCACGGGCTCTAAGGCCAGCGACTATGTCGGCAACGGCAACGTGCTGCTCGACCGGCTGATGGGCGCGTCGATCCGCTTCGTGCCGGGCGGAACCGACATGAACGAGGAGCTGGAGGCGACCGCCGAGATCGTCCGCCGACGCGGCGGCAAGCCCTATGTGATCCCCGGCGGCGGCTCCAACACGGTGGGCGCGCTGGGCTATGTCGACTGCGCCCGCGAACTGGTCGTCCAGGCGGACGGCCTGGACCTGAAGATCGACCGCCTGGTCACCGCCACCGGCAGCGCCGGCACCCATGCGGGCCTGGTGGCCGGTTTCGCGGCCCTGTCGGTGGATATCCCGATCCTCGGCTTCGGCGTGCGCGCGCCCAAGGCCAAGCAGGAAGAGAACGTCCTCAATCTGGCCGTAGCCACCGCCGAGACGATCGGCGCTGCGGGCCGAGTGCGACGCGAGGCGGTCGTGGCCGACTGCGACTATGTGGGCGAAGGCTACGGCCTGGTGGATCAGGGCGTGATCGACGCCCTGGCCCTGGCTGCACGGACGGAAGGCCTGCTGCTGGATCCGGTCTATTCGGGCAAGGCGATGAAGGGCCTGATCGACCAGGCCCGCAAGGGCGCGTTCAAGGGCGAGCGGGTGGTGTTCCTGCATACCGGCGGCGCCCAGGGCCTGTTCGGCTACCAGTCGGTGCTGGAGCCGGCGCTCGGCTAGGAGACAGGCGCGATGAGCAAGGTCCTCGGCGTGCTGGGCGGCATGGGCCCGGCCGCCACCCTCGACTTCCTGGCCAAGCTGCAGGCGGCCACCCCGGTGGCGCGCGAGCAGGACCACATCCGGGTGCTGGTCGACATCAATCCCAAGATCCCCGACCGCAACACGCAGGGCGACGCGGCCGCCCCCGTGCTGGCGGCCATGGCCGCGGGCCTGCGCGACGCGGGCGCGCAGGTTCTGGCCATCGCCTGCAACACCGCCCACGCCTTCGCCGCGCAGGTGAAGTCCAGCGGCCTGCCGCTGATCGACCTGCCGGAGACGGCGGTTGAGGCCGCTCGCGTCGGCGGCGCGACCCGGATCGGCGTGCTGGGCACGGCCGGCGGCCTGGCCATCTATCGCGACCGGCTGGCGCACCTGGGACTGGAGGCCGTGACCCTGGGCGACCACGAGCAGGTCGAGTTCATGGCCCTGCTGTACCGCATCAAGCGCGGCGACCTGTCGGCGGCCTCGCGCCAGACCATGGCGGCCCTGGCGCATCGGCTGGTTGGCCTGGGCGCGCAGGCCGTGGTGGCGGGCTGCACCGAAGTGCCCCTGGTCATGAGCCAGGACGACCTGACCGTGCCGTTCGTGGATGCGACGGACGCGCTGGCCAAGCGGTGCGTTGAGGTTTGCCGGTAGGCGCGAGCGCAGCAGGAACCTCCCCCTCTGGGGGAAGCGATCGCGCAGCGATCGGTGGGGGGTGTGGATGATGACCGCCCGCCTCGGAAGAAGCTGACAACGTCCCCCTACCGGCCTTCGGCCGCCTCCCCCACGGGGGGAGGTTCCTGAAGGCTAGATCGTCGCCGTTATCGCCGCGATGACGGCCGTGGTCGCGGCGGCTTGGGAAGCGGCATCGCTCTCTCCTTGGCTGATCCGAGCAGGCCACGGCGGCACGCCGGCGTCCAGTTACAAGCGCGTCACCCGTCCCGGTTCAGCCGCCGAAGATGCGCCGCAGCCAGCGCGGGATGCCGCCGAGATCCTGTTCGAGCTCGCGTTCCAGCTGCTCTTCCTCGGACGGCGGCTGCACGCGCGGAACCGGGGCGCGGTCGCGGGCGATCAGGCCGGCCCTCAGCCCCTGGCCGACGAAGTCGCGCCAGATCTGGGCCGGCAGCCCGCCGCCGGTGACGCCGTTCATCGGCGAGTGATCGTCGTTGCCGACCCAGACGCCCACCACCAGATCGCCGGTAAAGCCGACGAAGACGGCGTCGCGGTGCTCCTGGGTGGTGCCGGTCTTGCCGTAGGTCAGTTGGCCGGTGCGGGCCGCGCGGCCGGTGCCCTCCTCGACCACCGCGCCGAGCAGTTCGTAGAGGGCCGCGCGCTGGGCCGTGTCGAGCTGGCGGCTGGGCGGAGCCGCCTCGCCGTCCTTGCGCGGACGGCCGTAGGGCGCGACCGGCATGTGGCCCGAGGCGACGGCGGCGTAGGCGCTGGTCAGTTCCAGCAGGGTCGTCTCGGCCGCGCCCAGCGACAGGCTGGCGTCGGTCGCCTTCAGCGGCGAGGTGATCCCCAGATCCCGAGCGGCCTGCACCACCGCCTCGCCGCCGGCCGTCTGCCAGATGCGCGCGGCGATGATGTTGTTGGACTGGGCGAAGGCGTCGCGCAGGGTCAGGTCGCTGCCCGCGCCGCCCTCGTAGTTCCTGGGCGTCCAGCCGTTGATGGTCACCGGATCGCCGACCACCCGCATGTCGGGACGGGCGCCGTCGCGCAGGGCGGCCAGATAGACGAACAGCTTGAAGGCGCTGCCCGGCTGGCGCTTGGCCTGGACGGCGCGGTTGAACTGGCTCTTGGCGTAGGAGCGGCCGCCGACCATGGCCACGACCTTGCCGTCGGGCCGCATGGCCACCAGCGCCGCCTGCCCCGCCTTCAGCCGGGTTCCCGACCGGGCCAGGGCGTTGTTGACCGCCTGCTCGGCGCGGCGCTGCAGGCGGCCGTCGAGCGTGGTGGGAACTCGGACCTCGCCGTAGCGGGCGGTCTCGAAGGCGTCGGCGAGCTGGGGCGAGACCCAGTCGGCGAAATAGCCGCCGACCGGCAGGCTGGCGCGCGTGGCCCGGGCGCGGGCGCCGCGGGCGTTCTTCGCCTGCTCGGGCGTGATGAACTTGACCTCGACCATGTCGGCCAGGACCTGGTCGGCGCGGGCGGCGACGGCCTTGGGATTGTCGACGGGGTCCAGACGGCTGGGGGCGTTGACCATGCCGGCCAGGATGGCGGCCTGGCCCAGGGTCAGCTTCTCGGGCGCACGGCCGAAATAGTGCCGCGAGGCCGCGCCCAGGCCATAGACCCCGTCGCCGAAATAGATGCTGGAAAGATAGCGGGCGAGGATCTCGTCCTTCGACAGGCGCAGCTCCAGCCACAGCGCGATCACCGCCTCCTGCGCCTTGCGGCGCAGCGTGCGCTCGTTGCTCAGGAAGGCGTTCTTGGCCAGCTGCTGGGTGATGGTGCTGGCGCCCTCGCGGGCCTTGCCGGCCTTGATGTTGACCGCCGCCGCCCGGCCCATGCCCCACAGATCGAGGCCGAAATGGCGGCGGAAACGCCTATCCTCGACGGCGATGAAGGCGTTGGGCACGTAGTCGGGCAGTTCGGAGACGACGACGGGCGCCTCCTTGTAGGCGCCGCGCCGGGCGAAGGGCTTTCCTTGCGCGTCCAGCAGCACGACGGCGGGGCTGTCCAGCGGCTCCAGCGAGCGCGACAGCGGCAGGCTGACGCCGATCCAGACGAAGGCGGCCAGCAGGGCGGCGAACACCAGGCCGAAAAAGCCCATCCAGCGCGGATGACGGCGGACGAAGGCGACGAGGCCCCGCGCCCTGGCGGCGACGAAAGCGGCCATGGCCAAGGCCGCATGCCGCGCCTTCACCGTCCAAGCTCGCCAGTCGAAATCGGCCACTCGGCCCCCGTTWCCTGTTTCAGCCCCCGCCTGAATGGCAAGAACTTGCGGCAGGAAAGCGTCACAGCACGGCGGAGGTTTCAGCCCTCAGGCCTGCAGCGCCATGAAGGCGTCGACCTTGTCGAGGGCGCAGAGCGGCGCGCGGATGGTGCAGACCAGGCCGCCCGGCCGGTAGTCGAGCTCGACCTGCCCATCCAGTTCGCTGGCTAGGGCCAGTTCGATGATCCGCGAGCCGAAGCCCCGCCGCGAGGGCCGCGCCACCGGCGGGCCGCCGCGCTCGGTCCAGCTGACCAGCAGCTGGGCGCCCGGCTGGGAGGTCCAGCGCACCGCCACCTCGCCGCCCGGAACCGACAGGGCGCCGTACTTCAGGGCGTTGATGGCCAGTTCGTGGAAGGCCAGCGCCATGACCACCGCCGGCTTGGGCGAGACCATCAGGTCGGGGCCGGCGACCAGCACCTCGTGGTCGGCGTTGCGATAGGGCCGCACCGAGCCCTCGACGATCTGGCGCAGGCTGGCGGCGGCCCAGTTCTCGTCGGTCAGCACGTTGTGGGTGGCGGCGATGGCCATCAGCCGCCCCTCGAAGGCTCGCCGCACCGCCGGGTCGACACCGGCGTTGCGCAGCGACTGGGCGGCGATCGACTGGACGATGGCCAGGGTGTTCTTCACACGGTGATTGAGCTCGTTGACCAGCAGCTGGCGATGGCGCTCGGCCAGCATGGCGGCGGTGACGTCGCGCGAGGCGGCCAGCACCCGCACCACACGCCCCGCCTCGTCCAGCACCGGCGAGACCGTGGTGTCCCACCAGCGGACATTGCCCTTGGCGGTGGGGCACAGGGCGCGGAACGAGGAGGAGCCGCCGGCCAGCGCCCTGTTCAGGGCGTCCTCGACGACGGGGCGGCTTTCGGGGGGCCACATGTCGGGCCAGTAGCGGTCGCGGTTGCGGCCTTCGAAGTCGTCGATCTCGAAAAGCTCGCGACCGCGGAGGTTCATGTACTCGATCGAGCCGGTCAGGCTGATGACGCGGATGCAGTCCTGGCTGGCTTCCAGCACGCTGTGGAAATAGGCGCCGGCGCTGGCCAGCACGCCCTCGTCCATACGGTCCTGCCCCATGCCCCCTCCGTCGCTCGGCTCGCTCCAGAGCCCGCGTTGCGCGAGGTCGCGACGGTCGTCAGGGACGCGTTCGAGCGGGGCCGCCTCAGCAGGCGCCGGCGGGTGCGTCTTCGGCGCAGGCTTCCATCAGTCCGACCATGGCGGCGGTGATCCGCGAGGTCTGGGCCATGCGGCGAAGGGCTTCGCGGGCGTGGGCGCTGTCGGCGATCTCGGCCTGACGCTCCAGCCGTTCGGCTTCCCTGAGATGATCGTTTTGGCTCGGCATGGTTCGATTCTTTACTGCGAATGAACGTCGTTCTCCATGCGACCGCGCGACGCAGGCCGAAGGGTTTTGTTAACGCTCTCAGCCAGTTAGGTGCATAGGCACATATGAAAACACCCCCGGGTCCTTGGGACCCGGGGGTGTCGTCCTGTTCCCCAACAGGACGGCGTCGCCCGCTGCCTTTCCGGCGCGGCGGCGTCGCCTCATGAACCGATGGTGGTCATTTGTTGGATATCGCCTCCTGAGACAACGCGGCGGCCTGTCGCACACGTCCCAGGGGAATTTTCGGCAGGGTTCGCCAACAGCGCGCTTGCCAAGCATGACACCGGTGGACATTGTGTCGTCCAAACATGCGCCGGGCCAACGGCGGCAAGGATTCGGGGCTTTTCGCCTCGACGGGGAAGGAAACCAAGGCGCAGCTTGGAAACGAGCGTCGCGACCAGCCTCCGGACCCTGCCGCCTGCGTCCCCGCGTCGCGCCCGCCCGCTCTGGAGTTCATGCGTCGATGCCGCTCAGCCCCCTCACCCGCCGCCGCCTGATGGCGACCTCCGCGGCCGCCTTCGCCGCCGCCGCGGGCCTGGCGCCCTTCAAGGCCCTGGCGGCCGAGGCGCCGAGCAAGGAAGCTGCGCTGGCCACGATGAAGCGGGCGACCACCTTCATGGTCGAGAAGGTCGCCTACCAGGGCGGCTACGTCTGGAGCTACCTGCCCGACTTCTCGCGCCGCTGGGGCGAGATGGAGGCCTATCCGACGATGATCTGGGTGCAGCCGCCCGGCACGGCGACCATGGGCCACCTGTTCCTCGACGCCTATCACGCCACCGGCGACGAATATTACTACGAAGCGGCCAAGCAGGTGGCCGGCGCCCTGATCAAGATCCAGCACCCGGCCGGCGGCTGGAACTATCTGGGCGACCTGGCCGGCGAGCCGTCGATCCGCAAGTGGTACGACACCATCGGCAAGAACGGATGGCGGCTCGAGGAATTCCAGCACTACTACGGCAACGCCACCTTCGACGACGCCGGCACGGCCGAAAGCTCGCAGTTCCTGCTGCGGCTCTATGTCGAGAAAAAGGATCCGGCCTTCAAGCCGGCGCTGGACAAGGCCATCCAGTTCGTCCTCGACAGCCAGTACCCGGTCGGCGGCTGGCCCCAGCGCTTCCCGCTGAAGGACGAGTTCCACCATCACGGCCGGCCCGACTACACCGGCTACATCACCTTCAACGACGACGTGGCCGGCGAGAACATCGAGTTCCTGCTGATGGTCTGGCAGGCGCTGGGCGACCCGCGCGTGCTGCCGGCCGTGAAGAAGGCGATGGACTGCTTCGTCGCCTGCCAGCAGCCCCTGCCCCAGGCCGGCTGGGGCCTGCAGCACAAGGTCTCCGACCTCAAGCCGTCCGGCGCGCGCACCTACGAGCCCGAGGCCTTCGCCACCCACACCACGGCCGCCAACATCACCGCCTGCATGGGCTTCTACGAGCTCACGGGCGACCCGAAGTACCTGGCGCGCCTTTCCGAGGCGCTGGACTGGCTGGAGACCACCAAGCTGCCGGTCGAATACCAGAAGGGCCGCCAGTTCCCGACCTTCGTCGAGATCGGCACCAACAAGCCGCTGTTCGTGCACCGCACCGGCAGCAACGTCGTCAACGGGCGCTACTATGTCGACGGAAACCCCGAGAACACCGTGGCCCACTATTCCTCGTTCCGGGGCGTCAACATCCCGGCCCTGCGCAAGCGGCTGGAGACGCTGAAAGCCACCCCGCCGGAAGTCGCCAGCAAGGCCTCGCCGCTGAAGGGCGGCCGCCAGGCGCTGCCGAAGTACTTCACGCTGAAGGACGTGTCGGTGTCGGACCTGAACGTCGGGGCCCTGAAGGGCGACGCCACGGCCGGCGCGCCCGACAAGGCCGCGGGCCTGATCGCCGCCCTCAACGAGGCCGGCTGGTGGCCGACCGAACTGAAGGCGACCAGCAATCCCTATATCGGCGACGGCTCGCCCACCCCGGCCCCGGGCGACTTCAGCCGCACCCACGTGGGCGACGCCTCTGACACCTCGCCCTACGTGACCGACAAGCCGAAGATCGGGATCTCCACCGGCAGCTACATCGAGAACATGGTGACGCTGCTGAAGTACGTCGGGGCGGCGTAACCCGCCTTCGGCGGCCCCCTCAGTCGCTCCGCGACAGCTCCCCCAGAGGGGGAGCATCTTGGCGCYTCARATCCTCCCCCTCTGGGGGAGGTGGCCCAGAGGGCCGGAGGGGGTCAGCGCGGCGCCAGCATCGCCAGCGGCAGGGTCCCGCGATCCAGCACGCGGCCGTGGAACTCGCACAGGGTCCCGCCCCACGCGCGGCGCAGGCGCGCCAGCTCCAGCCAGTACATCCCCTGCCCCGCCGCGGCGCCCGGCGCGATGGCGGCGCGTTCGACCTCCTGGGCGAAGGGGGCGAAGATCACCGGCGCGCCCTGCACGTCGGCAAGGAAGGCCATGGCCCGCTCGGGCGTCCAGCCCTCCAGGTGGATGCCGATGTCCATGCGGGCGCGGGCGGCGCGGAACAGGATCCAGTAGAGGCCGCCGATCTCGGCCAGGGGCTCGCCTTCGAAGGCGCCCATCTCCCACGCCAGGTGCTCGGCATAGACGGCCCAGCCCTCCATCGCCGCAGGGCAGGCCACGCGCGAGCGGTAGGGATGAGCGCCCGACAGCTCCTCCTTGGGGATCTGCAGCATGTGGCCGGGCAGCACCTCGTGGTGCACCACGGCTGGCAGGCTCCAGCTGGGCCGGTCGCGGATGCGCTTGAGGTCGACATAGTAGGCGCCGGGCTTCTTCCCGTCCGCCGAGGGCAGGTCGCGATAGCCCTGTCGGCCGGCGGCCTCGTCGGCGGGCGACATGCGCCGCACCGACACCGCGTCGACCGCGCCGGGCAGGTCGCCGAAGGCCTGGGGCAAGCGCGCGCGGGCCTTGGCCAGCCACGGCGCCATGTCGGCGATGGCGCGGTCGCGGCCCGCGTCGTCGTCGGAATACAGATAGCGCTCATCGGCCATCAGCGCCCGCAGGCGCTCGCCTACCCCGCCCTGGCTCAGCCCTTGGGTCTTCAGCAACGCGTCGGCGCGGGCGTGCAGGGTCTTGATGGCCGCGTCCAGCCGGCGGCGGGCCTGCGCTGGCGCCATGGGCGCGCCCAGCTGGGTCTTCAGCATGGCGGCGTAGTAGGTCTCGCGGTCCTTGAAGCGCACGCCGGCGGCGGTTCCCGCGCGGGGCTTCAGGGCCAGCAGGGCTGCGCGCTGGCCGTTCAGCGCGCCTCCCACCGACGGCGAGGCCTTCGACCGCGCCTCGACTAGGGCCTTGTCCAGGCGATCGATCAGGAAGGCGGGGGGAACGACGCCAGCGTCGGCGTCCTTGCGGATCCGGTCGGTCTCGGCCTGGATGCGCGCGACCATGGCCGGCGCGGCGTCGCCCCAGGCCTCCGAGGCCTTCTGCCAGGCGCCGGACCGGGTGGTGACGACATAGGGCCCCGCCGCGCCCGCGCCGAACGGAAAGCGGCGGACGAGGTCGGCCTCGGCGGCGGCGGCGATGCGCACGGCGTCGTAATCGAGCCGGGCCTTGGGCGACAGGGTCTGGGGGTCGAAACCCAAGAGGGCCTTCAGCTTGTCGGCGGCGGTTCCGCCCTTGGCGAAGCCGTCCAGCAGGACCTTCAGCGCCGCGTCGCCGTCCTGGGCGGCCAGGGCGGGGCCGGCGACCAGGCCCGCGCCGGTCAGCAGCATCATCGCGCGCCGATCGATCATCTCCGGCCCTCCCTCTTGTCTCGTTGTCCCCTGTCGTAGCGGGAAAGACACCGGTGTCTAGAGGGCGCCGTCCTCGGCCGCGACCAGGGCCAGCAGGCCGGGAAAGCGCGCCTCGATCTCGTCGCGACGCAGCTGGGCCGCCCGGCTGTTGCCGCGGTCGACCTGGCGGATCAGGCCGGCCTCGCGCAACACCCGGAAGTGATGGGTCAGCGAAGCCTTGCTGACCGGCAGGCCGAAGGAGACGCAGGTGCGCTCGGCCAGCGGCTGCGCTCGGACCAGTTCGGCGACGACGCGGCGGCGCAAAGGGTCGGCCAGGGCGGCCAGCAGGGCGCCCAATTGCATCTCGTGCGGCTCGGGGTGGCCTTCGGCGTCGGGCATCGGGTCTCCATGACAGAGGTAAGGATTGAACCATACCTTCAAAGAGCTTTAGGTAAGGACATATCCTTACCTATGAGGTTCGCCATGTCCAACACCCCCTTTGGCCCGCCCCTGCCGGACGCCGACGAGACCGGCCCCTACGCCCTGGCGGGCTCGGCCCGCGCCCGTCCCGGCATGGCCGACCGGCTGGAGGCGCGACTGTTGTCGCTGGTGGCGCCGACGCGCCAGGAGGCGGGCTGTCTGGCCTATCACGTCCATCGCGACCGCGACGATCGCGACCTCTTCGTCTTCTACGAGGCCTGGAGCGACCGCGCCGCACTGATGCGGCATTTCGAGGAGCCGTACATCATCGGCTTCCTGGCCGACCGCGCCGACTATCTGGACGGCGAGCTCGACGTGCGCTGGCTGAGGATGAGCAGCTCCCTCGCCTAGCGATACGCACTGGGTGCAGCCGCGCACAATACATTCATAGATTGCAAAATCGATGAATTCTCCCGAAGGTGCCCGCGGCGCCTTCGGGGGGCGACCACCACGTCACACCGGCGCCGGCGCGCCCGTTTCCGAACGGGCGGCCCGGCCGTCTCCCCCACAGCGCCACCCCGTCTTCGAGGTCGCCCGTCGCGCCCGAAAGACCCAGTAGCCAGTCCGCGTCCGCGTCCAGCCAACCGCGCGCGGTCCGTGTCGGCCGCCGCTCATCCGTGGAGGTACGACCCGATGACCCTGACCACTCGCCGCTCCCTGATCGCCTCGGCGGTCGCCCTGGCCGCCGTCGCGGCCTCGCCCGCTTCCGGCGTCAGCCAGCCGATCACCCCGCGGATCTCAGAGGCCGAGGTCATCGCCGCGGCGGAAGCCTGGGGCAAGGGCCTGGTGTCGATCTCGGTCGCCTATGACGGTAACGAGAACAACTTCGAGAAGGCCAAGGCCGTCGCCAGCGCCTTCATCGACAAGGCCTACGGCTATGACCTGGGTCCGGTGCTGTTCAAGCCGACCCTGACCCGCGAGCCCCAGACCTTCCGCAAGACCAAGGTCGGCGCCATGGCCTATTTCGTCGGCCACGACAAAGCCTATCCCTATGACGACGGCTTCGCCMTGCTGCCGTGGCGCAGCGTGACCTACAAGCCGGTCGGCATCCAGATCAACGGCGCGGTCGCCAGCACCATGGGCAAGCTGGAACTGCGCGACGCCGAGGGCAATCCGACCGTGGTCGACAAGACCTGGGTGTTCAAGAAGGACGAGCGCGGCGCGCTGCGGATCATCGTCCACCACTCCTCGCTGCCGTTCGTGGGTTACTAGGGTCGGTAGGCAATTGGCCGAGGGCGACAAGTTATCTGTTTCGATAACTTGTGGCGGTTGTCATCCCGGCCGGGAAGACGCGTTTCTTTGCATGCCAGTTGCGTCCAGACCCTAGGCGCCGACCGGCGCGCGCGTTCCGCCGGGGCCGCGCGCTGAATTCCCATCCGCGCGTGACAACGCTGTCAGATATCGCCTAGGGTCTCGCCGGGACGCGCAAAGACGTCCATCTGTCTCGCGTCCCGGAGGAAGCCCTTGCCGCACCGTTCGATGCCCGCCCTGCTGGCGGCGACCGCGCTGATCGCCCTCGCCTCGCCCAGCCTCGCGGCCGAACCGCTCGCCCCCATCCGCCTGAACCAGGTCGGCGTGCTGGAAAGCGCGGGCAAGTTGGCCGTGCTGCCGGAGGCCTCGACCGCGCCCCTGGCCTGGACGCTGGAGGACAAGGACGGCCGCGTCGTCGCCAAGGGCCAGACCCGCGTGGTCGGCCCCGACGCGGCCTCGGGCGAAAGCCTGCACCAGATCGACTTCTCGGCCGCGCCGGCCGGCTATGGCTATCGCCTGAAGGTGGGCCAGCGGGCCAGCCGGCCGTTCGCGGTCGACGCCCATCCCTATGCGCGGCTGAAGCGCGACGCCCTGGCCTTCTTCTACCAGAACCGCAGCGGGATCGCGATCGAGGCCAGGAACGGCGACGATCCGAAACTGGCCCGCCCCGCGGCCCACGCGCCCGACCGCGCCACCTGCTTCAACGGCCAGGACCAGCGCGGCCAGGTCTGGGCCGGCTGCGGCTATGAGCTGAACGCCAGCAAGGGCTGGTACGACGCCGGCGACCACGGCAAGTACGTCGTCAACGGCGGCATCGCCGTCTGGACGCTGGTGAACTATCACGAGCGCCTGGCGGCCGGGGGCAAGACGCCCGACTTCGCCGACGGCGCCCAGCGCATTCCCGAGGCCGGCAACGGCGTCTCCGACCTGCTGGACGAGGCCCGCTGGGAGCTGGAGTTCCTGCTGCGCATGCAGGTTCCGCCGGGAACGACCATGGCCCTGCCGGTCGGCAAGCAGGGCCAGGGGCCGCTGGCGCTGACGGACGTCGACGCCTCGGGCATGGCCCACCAGAAGCTGACCGACGCCTACTGGACCGGCATCCCGACCGCGCCGGACGAGGATCCGGCGCCGCGCTACCTGTTCCACCCGACCACCGGCGCGACCCTGAACCTGGCGGCCGTCGCCGCCCAGTGCGCGCGGGTCTGGAAGGACGTCGACCCGGCCTTCTCGGCCCGCTGCCTGAAGGTCGCCCGCGCCGCTTTCGACGCGGCGCGGCGCAATCCGGAGATCTACGCCCACAGCCAGTTCAACGGCGGCGGCGGCTATGGCGACGGCGAACTTTCCGACGAACTGTTCTGGGCGGCGGCCGAACTGTGGGCGACCACCGGCGAGGCGGCCTATGGCGAGGTCGTGCAGGCCTCGCCCTACATGCCCGCCGCCGGCAAGGCGTCAGAGGCGCCCGGCTGGGGCTCGACCTCGACGCTGGGGGTGATCTCGCTGGCCCTGTCGGACAAGGTTCCGGCGTCGGTGCGCGAGGCCGCCCGCGCGGGCGTGACCGCCGCCGCCGACAGGTACGCCGCCGAGGACCAGCAGGCCGGCTATCGCCTGCCGGACGCGGGGACGCGGTATGTGTGGGGCTCGAACGGCGTGATCATGAACCGCGCCATGGTGCTGGGCCTGGCCTACGACTTCACCGGCAAGGCCGCCTATCGCCAGGCCGCCGCCGACGCCATGGACTACGTGCTGGGCCGCAATCCGCTGGATCAGTCCTACGTCACCGGCTGGGGCGCGCGGCCGATGAAGCACCCGCACCACCGCTTCTGGGCGGGCAAGGGCAAGTACCCCGCCCCGCCGCCCGGGGTGATCTCGGGCGGGCCCAACAACACCGCCTTCAGCGACGACGTGGCCAGGAAGATGGAAGGCAAGTGCGCCGCCCAGACCTGCTGGACCGACAGCATCGACGCCTTCACCCAGAACGAGGTGGCGGTGAACTGGAACGCCCCGTTCTTCTGGGTCGCGGCGTTCCTGGATGAAGGCTGAGGCGGCGGCCTAGCGACGGCTGGCCGTGGACAGCGCCTTGATCTCGCCGGAGCTGAGGCGACGCACCTCGGACACGCGGCAATGCTGCGGACCGGCCGCGGTCTTGGCGACGACGTCCGCCATCTCGCCGGGGCAGACCAGGTCGCTGCCGCTGGAGCGGACGTTGATCTTCTCGGCGGCGTTCAGGCCGTCGCAGTCGCTGGCCAGGCTCAGTTGATAGATGCCCTGGGTCGACTGGACATAGACCGTCTTGGCGCCGGCGCGATTGGCCCCGGCGATCACCGCGCCGTTGAAGCACTGGCGGGCGTTGTCGCGCGGCAGCATGCTCGAATAGGCGGCCTGCTGGGCGGCGTGGTCGAAGACCTGGCCGTTGTCGGCCAGGGCGGGCGCGGCGCCGAGAACCAGGACGGCGCAGGCGATGAAGGACGCGGACTTCATGGGCGGACCTCGCAACTGTCTTTTCAGTTGCGACGATAGCTCAGCCTCGACCGTTGCGAAAGCGGGCTCAGCCTTGCGCGGCGGGCTCCAGTTCGGCCTGCTCGGCGCACGAACAGATCCGGGCGTTGAACAGGTGGACGCCGGCCAGCGCCAGCCCGCCCAGGCTGGTCAGGGCGGCTTCGGCCCAGTCGGCCATGGGCGCGAAGGCGCCGGCCGCCATAAGCGACAGGCCGGCGGCCGCCAGGGCCACCATGCCCGGCCGACGCCAGTTGCCCGAACGCGCCAGGGCGAAGACCGAGATCGGCGCGGCCATGGCCAGGAACAGCGGGTGCAACCACTCGGCATGCGACAGGTTCGCCGCCAGCGGCAGCAGGGCGGCCATGGCCGGAACGGCCAGGCAGTGCACCAGGCAGAGCCCCGAAAGGCCGATCGCAGCGCCGTCTAGACCCCGTTGCAGGTGGGTGTGGCGGGCCATGGGGTACTCCGGTAGCGAACGGTCGGGGCGACTTAGATGTTATTACATAACACTCAATCAAGAGGGCGAGGCTGAATTTTGTCGGCCGCCCCCTCCGGCCCTTCGGGCCACCTCCCCCAGAGGGGGAGGATTTTAAGCGCCGAGATGCTCCCCCTCGGGGGGAGCTGTCGCGGAGCGACTGAGGGGGCCCCGGCTTGCACCTTCTGAACGACGCGATCGTTCAAGCCCCCGACAAGCGCCATCGGCGAGGCTCGCCGCCACGCAACGCCCCCGGAGACCGCCATGTCGGACGCCCGTTTTTCCCGCGCCAACGGCGCGCCCGTGCAGGACAACGTCAACATCGAGACCGCCGGCCCGCGCGGTCCGGCCCTGCTGCAGGACATCTGGCTGCTCGAGAAGCTGGCCCATTTCGACCGCGAGGTGATCCCCGAGCGGCGGATGCACGCCAAGGGCTCGGGCGCCTACGGGACCTTCACGGTGACCGGCGACATCACCCGCTTCACCAAGGCCAGGCTGTTCTCGGAGGTGGGCAAGGAAACGCCCGTGTTCCTGCGCTTCTCGACCGTGGCCGGCGAGCGCGGGGCGGCCGACGCCGAGCGCGACATCCGCGGCTTCGCCGTGAAGTTCTACACCGAGGAGGGCAACTGGGACCTCGTCGGCAACAACACCCCGGTGTTCTTCTTCCGCGACCCGCTGCGCTTCCCCGACCTCAACCACGCGGTCAAGCGCGACCCGCGCACGGGCATGCGCAGCGCCCAGAACAACTGGGACTTCTGGACCCTGCTGCCCGAGGCCCTGCACCAGGTGACGATCGTGATGAGCGAGCGCGGCCTGCCGCGCGGCTATCGCCACATGCACGGCTTCGGCAGCCACACCTTCAGCTTCCTCGACGCCGCCAACGAGCGGGTGTGGGTGAAATTCCACTTCCGCAGCCAGCAGCCGATCGAGAACCTGACAGACGCGCAGGCCGAGGCGCTGGTCGGCAAGGACCGCGAGAGCAGCCAGCGCGACCTGTTCGAGGCCATCGAGCGCGGCGAGTTCCCGCGCTGGACGCTCTACGTCCAGATCATGACCGACGCCCAGGCCAAGGCCTTCCGCTTCAACCCGTTCGATCTGACCAAGGTCTGGCCCAAGGGCGAGTTCCCGCTGATCGAGGCGGGCGTGCTGGAACTGAACCGCAATCCGCAGAACGTCTTCGCCGAGGTCGAGCAGGCCGCGTTCACGCCGGCCAACATCGTGCCGGGCATCGGCTTCTCGCCCGACAAGATGCTGCAGGCGCGACTGTTCTCGTACGGCGACGCCCAGCGCTACCGGCTGGGGGTGAACCACGTGCACATCCCGGTGAACGCGCCCAAGTGCCCCTATCACAGCTATCACCGCGACGGGGCGATGCGGGTCGACGGCAATCTGGGCGCCACCCCGACCTACTGGCCCAACAGCCGCGGCGAATGGATCGACCACCCGCACATGGCCGAGCCGCCGCTGGCGATCGAGGGCGCGGCCGCCCACTGGGATCACCGCGTCGACGACGACCACTACCAGCAGCCGGGCGACCTGTTCCGGCTGATGGACGCGAGCCAGAAGCAGGCCCTGTTCGACAACACCGCCCGCTCGCTGGGCGGCGCCAGCCTCGACGTGCAGCAGCGGCACATCGCCAATTGCAGCAAGGCCGATCCGGCCTACGGCGCCGGCGTGGCCGAGGCCCTGGCCCGGCTGGCCCCGCCCCAGACGGCCGCCGCCGAGTAGCGGCCGCGCCAGGGCGGCGACCAAGAAAAACCCCGGCGGCCTTTCGGTCGCCGGGGTTCTTCAATTTCGAACGTGTCGAGAAGGACGATCAGTCCTTGGCGCGTTCCATGTACGAGTTGTCCTCGGTCAGGATCACGACCCGGGTGCCGGTGGTGATGTACGGCGGGACCGTGGTCTTGATGCCGTTGCTGAGGATGGCGGGCTTGTACGACGAGCTGGCGGTCTGGCCCTTCACCGACGGTTCGGTCTCGACCACTTCCAGCACCACGGTGCGCGGCAGGTCGATGGCGATCGGCACGTCGTCGTGGGTCGACAGGATCACGGTCATGCCGTCCTGCAGATAGGCGGCGGCGTCGCCGATCACGTCCGGGGTGGCCACGACCTGGTCGTAGGTTTCCGGGTTCATGAAGTGATAGCCGTCGCCGTCCTGGTACAGGAAGGTGTGGTTGCGGTCGTCGACGAAGGCGCGCTCGACCTGCTCGGTGGTGCGGTAGCGTTCCGACACCTTCACGCCGTCGCTGATGCGGCGCATGTTGAGCTGGGTCACCGGGGTGCCCTTGCCGGGGTGGATGTTGTCGACGGTCAGGACGACATAGAGCTTGCCGTCCATGTCGACGACGGCGCCCTTGCGGAGCGAGCTGGCGGCTACCTTCACGTGAGAGTCCTTGAAGATCGGGCGACGGCGCGGATGAACGCGCGCGCGTGTATTGCAGATGAATCCGTGTGCCCCTCTATAGCGAACGGGGCTAGATCGCCAGCCCTTCCGTCGTTTCGCCCCCTTTCAGAGGCCCCAAGTGTCAGCCCCCACGCCTTCTCCCTGGTGGAGCCCCGGCAAGCACCAGGACCGCCGCCCCTTCCTGCTGGCCCGCAACCGGATCACCGCGGCGGTGCGCGACTGGTTCGCGGCCCGTGACTTCCTGGAGATCGACGCGGCCTGCCTCCAGGTCTCGCCCGGCAACGAGGCGCACCTGCACGCCTTCTCGACGCAGGCCGTCTCGCTGTCGGGCGAGCGCGCCGAGCTGCACCTGCACACCTCGCCGGAATTCGCCTGCAAGAAGCTGCTGGCGGCGGGCGAGCAGCGGATCTTCAGCCTGGGCAAGGTGTGGCGGAACCGGGAGCGCGGCCCCCTGCACCATCCGGAATTCACGATGCTGGAGTGGTACCGGGTCGGCGAGCCTTACGAGACCCTGATGGACGATTGCGCGGCCCTGCTGGCCCTGGCGGCGCGGACGGCGGGAACCAAGCTCTTCAGCTTCCGGGGCCTGGACTGCGATCCCTTCGCCGCGCCCGAGCGGCTGACGGTGGCCGACGCCTTCATGCGCCACGCCGGCGTCGACCTGCTGGGCAGCCTGGGCGAAGGCGGACAGACCGACCGCGACGCCCTGGCGGCCTCGGCCACGGCGGCGGGCGTCCGCGTCTCGGCCGACGACACCTGGGCCGACGTGTTCAGCCGCATCATCGTCGAGAAGGTCGAGCCGAACCTGGGCGTCGGACGCCCTACGGTGCTTTGCGAATACCCCACGGCCGAGGCGGCCCTGGCGCGCCCGAAGCCCGGCGATCCGCGCGTGGCCGAACGCTTCGAGCTCTATGCCTGCGGGGTCGAGCTGGCCAACGCCTTTGGCGAACTCACCGACGCGGCCGAACAGCGCCGCCGGTTCGTCGCCGAGATGGACGAGAAGCAGCGCGTCTATGGCGAGCGCTATCCCATCGACGAAGACTTCCTGGCCGCCCTGGAGCACATGCCGGCCGCGGCCGGCTCGGCCCTGGGCTTCGACCGCCTGGCGCTGCTGGCCACGGGCGCGCGGCGCATCGACGAGGTGCTGTGGGTTCCGGTGGCGGAGGTTTGACGTGATGCAACGACGCGTGTTGATCGCGCTCGCCCTGGTCGCCGTCGTGGCCCAGGCCTGCGGACCCAACGCCCAGGATCGACGGCGGGCGCAGGCGCGCGAGGCCGTTCGCGCCGCGGGCTTTGCCGACGCCCAGTTCCAGCGTGGCCAATCCCCCACCCATCTTAGCCTCTGCAAGGTGGGCCAGACCCGCAACCGCGGCTGGGCCTTCCACTGGCGGACAGAAGAGGCCTCGGGCCTGTACTGCGCCCGCGACGACGGAAGGGCCGACGAGATCCTTCTGCTCGAAGGCGCCCGTCCAGCCGCCCCGGCGGGCGAGATACCGGTCGTCGAGGCCTCGGCCGCCGCACGAAGCCTGGCCAGGACCGTGCGCTGACGCGCTGTCGACCGATCGTCGTTCTCCTGCGCTAGTTTCCCCAAAGGAAACATGTCCAGGGAGGACGCCATGAAGATCGTCACCAGCCTGAGCTTCCAGGGCGAGTGCCGCCAGGCCTTCGAGTTCTACGCCCAGGTGCTGGGCGGCAAGGTCACCGCCGCCTTTCCGTTCGGCGAAGGCCCCGCCGACATGCCGGTCGATGCGAAATACAAGGACTGGCTGATGCACGCCTGGCTCGACGTCGGCGACCAGTCGCTGATGGGCGCGGACATGCCGCCCGAGTTCGCCCCCAATATCGACAAGCCCAAGAACGGCTTCGACGTCACCTTCCATACGCAGGACGCGGCCGAGGCCAGGCGGGTGTTCGAGGCCCTGTCCGAAGGCGGCAAGGTCGGCATGCCGTTCGCACCCACCTTCTGGTCGCCGGGCTACGGCAGCCTGACCGACAGGTTCGGCATCCCGTGGATGGTCAACACGATCCCGGGCGCGGACTGGGCGCCGGGGCAGTAAGGTCGGCGCTCCTAAAATTCGTCATCCCGGAAAGCCCGCAGGGCTTATCCGCGATGACGACGGCGGGATTGGCGGCTAAGCCTCCCGCCCCACCTCGGCCAGCAGCCAGTCGCGCACCTTGAGGATCCGCGACAGGCGGGGCGCATCGGCGCGCCAGACGACGTGGTGGCCGGTCTCGACCTCGACCTCGCCGGCGAAGGGCCGCACCAGCCGGCCGTCGCGCAGGTCGCGTTCGGACAGTCCTTCGCGGGCCAGGGCGACGCCGATGCCCTGCGCGGCGGCGTCGAGCATCACCGAGGTGTCGTCGAAGGCGATGCCGGTGATCATCTGCGGCGGCTCAAGGCCCATGCCCCGGAACCAGACGGCCCAGTGCACGCCGGTGTGACGCAGCAGCGGCACGGTCAGCAGGTCTGCCGGACCGCTCATCGGATGCCGGTCCAGAAAGCCCGGAGAGCAGACCGGAAACAGCCGCTCGCCCAGCAGCGGGATCGACTCCAGCCCCTCCCAGGGCCCGCGGCCGAAGCGCAGGGCGATGTCGACGCCGTCGGTGCGCAGGTCGGCCTTGCGGTCCTCGATGCGCAGTTGCAGGTCGGCCTCGCCGGTGTCGGCGGCCAGGCGGGCCAGGCGCGTGACCAGCCAGCGGCTGGCGAAGGCCGAGGTGGCGCTGATCACCAGCGGCCCCGCCAGGGTCTGGCGCGCGGTCTGCACGCCGGCCTTGAGGATCGACAGCGCCTCGGCCACGTGCTCGGCCAGCCGCCGGGCGGTGGGGGTGGGGACCATGTCGTTGCCCTCGCGCCGGAACAGCACCGCACCCAGTTCCTCCTCCAGCTTGCGGATCTGCTGGCTGACGGCGCCGTGGGTGACGTTCAGCTCGTCGGCCGCCCGGCTGTAGCCCCGATGGCGATAGGCCGCCTCCAGGGCGACCAGGGAGCCGAAGGGCGGAAGTCGCATGCGCGCCTCACTTGTTAGCTGAACTCACAACTTTAGTCAGAAGCCATCGTTCGTAAAGCCTGCTGGAATTTGAGATCGTCTTCCTGCGGCCGCCCCTTTTCCACCACCGCACCTAACAGGACCAAGACGATGAAACTGCTGCTCGTCGGCGGCGCGCTGGCGCTCGCCCTGATGGGCGCGCTCGACCGCGCGCCCTCCTCGCCCTTCAGCCCCGAGCCCTGGCMCGGCAGCGTGCCGGTGCACAGTCCGCGGTGAGGGCGGCCTCGCCTGACTGTATTTCTTCCCGTCATTCCCGCCCCTGTGGCGGGAAACCCTGGCTCCGCCCGCACTTGAAGCGCAAGCGGATCGCCAGCGATCCGCCCCTCCCGCCCCTGCGGCTGACAGAGGGCTTCCCGCCACAAGGGCGGGAATGACGGGAGTTTAGGAGAGAGCTCGCCAGCCCCCCCCCCCCGATTTGCCAACCTCGCCCGTTCGGCGCATATCCCGCAGCGATCATGATCGCCGCCAAGAAGACCCTCCGCAGCGCCAGCGCCCTGGCCGACGCCGGCCTCGTCGCCGCCGACCGCCTGCCGGCGCTGGAGCGCGTGGCCGCCCAATACGCGGTGGCCATCACGCCCGACATGGCCCAGCTGATCGACGAAGCCGACCCGTTCGACCCGATCGCCCGCCAGTTCGTGGCGAACGAGGCCGAACTCGTCACCCTGCCCGCCGAGTCCGAAGACCCGATCGGCGACTTCGCCCACAGCCCGGTCGAGGGGATCGTCCACCGCTATCCCGACCGCGTGCTGCTGAAACCCACCCACACCTGCGCGGTCTATTGCCGGTTCTGCTTCCGCCGCGAGATGGTCGGCCCCGAGGGCCTTTCGACCCTGTCGCCGGCTCAACTGGACGAGGCCTTCGCCTACATCGCCGCCCGCCCGCAGATCTGGGAGGTGATCGTCACCGGCGGCGATCCCTTCGTGCTGTCGCCGCGCCGCATCGCCGACCTGATGGACCGGCTGGAAGCGATCGAGCACGTCAAGGTCGTGCGCTTCCACACGCGTATTCCTTCCGTCGATCCGCAAGCCGTGACGCCCGAGCTGGTCGCGGCGCTGAAGCGGGGGAGCAAGGCGGTGTACGTGGCCCTGCACGCCAACCACGCCCGCGAGCTGACCCCCGCCGCCCGCGCCGCCTGCGCCCGCCTGGTTGACGCGGGGATCCCGATGATCGGCCAGACCGTGCTGCTCAAGGGCGTCAACGACGATCCCGAAAGCCTGGGCGCGCTGATGCGGGCGCTGGTCGAGACCCGGATCAAGCCCTACTACCTGCACCAGGGGGATCTCGCCCCCGGCACCAGCCACCTGCGCACCAGCGTCGAGGAAGGCCGGGCGCTGATGAAGGCCATCCGCGGCCGCTATTCGGGCCTGTGCCAGCCGACCTACGTGCTCGACATCCCCGACGGCCACGGCAAGGTGCCGATCGGCCCCAACTATCTCGACGACGGCGCGGTGGAAGACCCGCGCGGCCAGACCCACGCCTATCCCCCGAAAGCCGACTGATCCCATGGCCTGGACCCGCACCTACGACGAGGCCGAGCCTCAGCGCGTCAACAAGTGGCTAGCCCAGAGCGGGGTCTGCTCGCGCCGCGAGGCCGAGGCCCTGATCGGCCAGGGCCTGGTGACCATCGACGGCGAGGTGGTGGAAGACGCCGGCCGCAAGATCCTGCCCGGCCAGACCCTGGTGCTGAACGACGGCGCGACCGCCAAGCTGGGCGCGGCCATGACGGTGATGATCCACAAGCCCGTCGGCATCGTCTCGTCGCAACCCGAGGGCGAGCAGATCCCGGCCGTGCGCCTGCTGACCAGGGGCGCGCAGTTCGGCCAGCCCGGCCCCGTGCCCGGCCGCGACAGCAAGCTGGCCCCGGTCGGTCGTCTCGACATGGACTCGCGCGGTCTGCTGATCCTGTCGGAGGACGGCGTGGTGGCCAAGGCCGTGATCGGCCCGGAATCGACGCTGGAAAAGGAATACCGCGTCCGGGTGCGCGGCGAGCTGACCCGCGAGAAGATCGACTGGCTGCGCCATGGCCTCGAACTCGACGGCCGCAAGCTCAAGCGCGCCGTCGTCGACCGCCTGGGCCAGGAGACCCTGCGCTTCGTGCTGACCGAGGGCCGCAACCGCCAGATCCGCCGGATGTGCGACCTGGTGGAACTGGACGTCATCGACCTGTTCCGCCACCGCGTCGGCCCGATCGAACTGGGCGATCTGCCCGAAGGCCGCTGGCGCTCGCTGACGCCGGCCGAGCGCGACGCGCTGATCAGGGGGTAGACCCCCCTTCCCCACCCGTCATTCCCGCCCTTGTGGCGGGAACCCCTCTGTAAGCCGCAAGGGCAGACGTGGCGGATCGCTGGCGATCCGCTGGCCTCTCACGTGCGAGCGGAACCAGGGTTTCCCGCCACAAGGGCGGGAATGACGGGATTGAAGAAGGCCTTCGCCCAACTCCCGCCACGGCGTGTTGCAAGTTCGCCGAAAGCCGTTTCAAAGCCGCAACATCGTCGCGACGTGACGTTGTTAGCCAGTCGATCCCAATACACTGGAGATCGACATGAAAGTCGTCGTCACCGCGCTCGCCCTCGGCGCCCTCGCCCTGTCCAGCCCCGTCCTCGCCCAGGGCCATGACCGCCACGAGGCGCCGGCGCCGCGCCACGAGCAGGCCAAGCCGGGCAAGGAAAGCAAGCAAGCGCGCCATGTGCGCGTCTGCAAGGCCAAGTACCGCTCCTACGACGTCAAGCGCGACGCGTACCGCGGCCAGGGCGGCCGATGGATCAAATGCCGCCTCTAGCAGTTTAGCTTGAGCGTCGGGTCGCCAGGGTCGGCGACCCGACTTTTCGTGCATCGCTTACGCTTCCGCCGGGGTCCTCCAGGACGACGGCTTTTTCGACCATCTTCGCCGCCGCACCGTCCGCGCCCAGAGGCCGTCCATGACCGAACCCCGCCCGTCCCTCGCCGTCCGCAAGCCCAGCCGCCGGGCGCGGATCATCGGCGGCGCCGTCGCCCTGGCCGCGCTGGCCGGGGTGGGCGTCCTGGCCTGGACCCTGCTGAGCGGCGGCGGGGGCGGCGGCGACATGGGCCCCGGCGGACCCGGCGGCCCCGGTGGTCCGGGCGGTCCCGGCGGCGGCCGTCGCGGCGGTCCGGCCAGCACCGTGGCGGTGGCCACGGCGGCCAAGGCCGACCTGCMGGTGGTGATCGAGGCGCTGGGCACGGTGACCCCCGCGGCGACCGTCACCGTCAAGCCGCAGGTCTCGGGCGTCATCACCCAGGTGCTGTTCCGCGAGGGCCAGATGGTCYAGGCCGGCCAGACCCTGGTGCAGATCGACCAGCGGCCGTACCAGATGGCGCTGATGGAGGCCCAGGGCAACCTGACCCGCGACGAGGCCCAGCTGGCCGTCGCCCGCCTGACTCTCAAGCGCTACCAGACCCTGCTGGAGCAGGACTCGATCGCCCGCCAGGAGGTCGACACCCAAGTCGCCACCGTCAAGCAGCTGGAAGGCACGGTGATGAGCGACCGCGCCGCGGTCGGCACCGCCAGGCTCAATGTCGGCTTCTCGCGCATCGTCGCCCCGGTCAGCGGCCGCGTGGGCCTGCGCGTCGTCGACGTCGGCAACTACATCGCCTCGGGCGACGCCAGCGGCGTGGCGGTGATCACCACACTGTCGCCGATCGACGTGGAGTTCACCGTCCCGCAGGACGACGTGCCGCGCATCTCGCAGCGGGTGTTCGGCGGGGCCACCCTGCCGGTCACGGTGCTGGACCGCACCCGGGTCAACACGCTGGACCAGGGCACGTTCTCGACGCTGGACAACCTGGTCGACACCGGCACCGGCACGGTGAAGGGCAAGGCCCGCTTCCCCAACAGCGGCGGAAAGCTGTTCCCCAGCCAGTTCGTCAACGTCCGCATCCAGCTCGACACCCTCAAGGACGCCGTGGTCGTGCCGGCCACCGCCGTGCGCCAGGGCTCTGACGGCGCCTTCGTCTGGAAGCTGAAGGACGACCAGACCGTCACCAAGACCAAGGTGGCGACCGGTCAGTCGACCACCACCCAGGTGGCGATCACGCAAGGCCTCGCCGTCGGCGACAAGGTCATCACCGAGGGCGGCGACCGCCTGACCGAAGGCGGCAAGGTGCAGCTGCCGGGCCAGGCGGCCCAGCGCCAGGGCGGACAGCGCGGCGAGAAGGGTCAGCGCGGCAAGCGTCCGGAAGGCGCGCCTCCCGGCGGCGGTGAAGGCCGTCGGCGTCCGGAATAACCGGACGTCCGGCCGATGAACCCCTCACGCCCCTTCATCCAGCGGCCGGTCGCCACGGCCTTGTTCATGGCGGCCATCGTGCTGGCCGGCCTGGTCGGCTTCCGGCTTCTGCCGCTGTCGGCCCTGCCGCAGGTCGACTATCCCACCATCCAGGTGCAGACGCTCTATCCGGGCGCCAGCCCCGAGGTGATGAGCCAGACCGTCACCGCCCCGCTGGAACGCCAGCTGGGCGAGATGTCGGGCCTTGCACGCATGAGCTCGGTCAGCACGGCCGGCGCCAGCGTCATCACCCTGCAGTTCAATCTGGGTGAGACCCTCGACGTCGCCGAGCAGGAAGTGCAGGCGGCGATGAACGCGGCCAATTCGCTGTTGCCGGCCGACCTGCCCGCCCCGCCGGTCTACGCCAAGGTCAATCCGGCCGACGCGCCGGTGCTGACGCTGGCCATCACGTCGGACACCCTGCCGCTGACCGAGGTGCAGAACTTGGTCAACACCCGCCTGGCCCAGAAGATCAGCCAGGTCTCGGGCGTGGGCCTGGTGTCCTTGAGCGGCGGCCAGAAGCCGGCCATCCGCATCCAGGCCGACACCCAGGCCATGGCGTCCTACGGCCTGACCCTGGCCGAGCTGCAGAGCGCCATCGACAACTCCAACGCCAACAGCGCCAAGGGCAGTTTCGACGGCCCCACCCGCACCTACACCATCAACGCCAACGACCAGCTGCTGACGGTCGACGACTATCTGAACCTGATCGTCACCTACAAGAACGAGGCCCCGATCCGCATCCGCGACGTGGCCAATGTGGTGCAGAGCGCCGAGAACACCCGCCTGGGCGCCTGGGCCGGCAAGACCCCTGCGATCATCGTCAACGTCCAGCGCCAGCCGGGCGCGAACGTCATCAAGACCGTCGACGCCATCAAGGAAAAGCTGCCCGAGCTTCAGGCGGGTTTGCCGGCGACGCTGAAGGTCGAGGTGCTGGCCGACCGCACCACCGGCATCCGCGCCTCGGTGCACCACGTCGAGCTGGAGCTGATCCTGGCCGTCGTGATGGTCGTGCTGGTGATCTTCTTCTTCCTGCACAGCCTGCGCGCCACGGTGATAGCCAGCCTGGCCGTGCCGATCTCGCTGATCGGCTCGTGCGGGGTGATGTACCTGCTGGGCTACAGCCTCAACAACCTCTCGCTGATGGCCCTGACCATCGCCACGGGCTTCGTCGTCGACGACGCCATCGTGATGATCGAGAACATCATCCGCCACATGGAGAAGGGCGAAAAGCCGATGCAGGCGGCGCTGAAGGGCGCGCGCGAGATCGGCTTCACCATCATCTCGCTGACCATCTCGCTGATCGCGGTGCTGATCCCGCTGCTGTTCATGGGCGACGTGGTCGGGCGCCTGTTCCGCGAGTTCGCCGTCAGCCTGGCGATCACCATCCTGATCTCGGCCGTGGTGTCGCTGACCCTGACCCCCATGCTGTCGGCCCGCTGGCTCAAGAGCCACGAGGAAGACAAGCCCGGCCGCGTCGGCCGCAAGGCCCAGGAGGTCTTCGAGAGGATCGAGGCCCGCTACGAGACCGCTCTGGCCTGGGTCATGGCCCGCCAGAAGGCCACCCTGGTCGTCGCCGTCGCCACCCTGGTGCTGACCGGCGTGCTCTACATGGTCATCCCCAAGGGCCTGTTCCCCACCCAGGACACCGGCCAGCTGCAGGCCCGCACCGAGGTCGAGCAGTCGGTGTCCTACGAGCGCATGGCCGGCCTGCAGCAGCAGGCGGCCGCGGCGATCCTTGAGGACCCGGCCGTGGACAGCGTCGCGTCGTTCATCGGCGTCGACGGGGCCAACAACAGCATGCTCCACACCGGCCAGATGCAGATCAACCTGAAGGGCGACCGCAAGGGCTCGCAGGAGAAGATCATGCAGCGGCTGCGCGATCGCGTGGCCGGCGTGCCCGGCGTCACCCTCTATCTCCAGCCGACCCAGGACCTGACCATCGACGCCGAAAGCGGTCCGACCCAGTACCGACTGTCGCTGGAAGGCGCCGACACCGCCACGGTCAAGGAGTGGGCCGGCAAGCTGGCCGAGAAGCTGGCGACCGTGAAGGCCGTGCGCAACATCTACAGCGACGCCTCGGCCACCGGGGCCGCGGCCTATGTCGACATCGACCGCGACACCGCAGCGAGGCTTTCGATCACGGCTTCGGACGTCGACGACGCCCTCTACAGCGCGTTCGGCCAGCGGATCGTCTCGACCATCTTCACCGAGACCAACCAGTACCGCGTGATCCTGGAGGCCAAGCCCGGCCTGCTGACCGACCCGGCCTCGCTGGGGAACCTCAACCTGCGCACCGGCGGCGGCYCGCCCACGCCCTTGGCGGCCTTCTCGACCATCAAGGAGCAGCAGTCGCCGCTGCAGGTCACCCATGTGGCCCAGTTCCCGGCCACCACGATCGGCTTCGATACCGCGCCGGGCGTTTCTCTGGGCCATGCGGTCGACGAGATCCGCGCGGCGATGAAGGACATCGCCATGCCCTCGTCGGTGAGCCATACCTTCCTGGGCGCGGCCGGGGCCTACGAGAACTCGCTGTCCAACCAGCTGTGGCTGATCCTGGCGGCCGTGGTCTGCGTCTACATCGTGCTGGGCGTGCTCTACGAGAGCTACATCCACCCGCTGACCATCCTGTCGACCCTGCCCTCGGCCGGCGTCGGCGCCCTCCTGGCGCTGTGGCTGACCGGCCATGACCTGGGCGTGATCGGGATCATCGGCATCATCCTCTTGATCGGCATCGTCAAGAAGAACGCGATCATGATGATCGACTTCGCCATCGAGGCCGAGCGCAACGAGGGCAAGTCGCCGGAGGAGGCGATCTTCCAGGCCGCCATCCTGCGCTTCCGCCCGATCCTGATGACCACGCTGGCGGCCCTGTTCGCCGCCGTGCCGCTGATGCTGGGCTTTGGCGAGGGCGCCGAGCTGCGCCGCCCGCTGGGCATCGCCATCTTCGGCGGCCTGCTGGTCAGCCAGCTGCTGACCATGTTCACGACGCCCGTCGTCTATCTCGCCTTCGACCGCATCGCGCCCTCGGGCAAGAAGCGCCGCGACGAGAGTGACGAGGATCGCGTCGACCAGCCGCTGCCGGGGCTGCCGTCATGAACCTGTCGGCGCCCTTCATCCGCCGGCCGGTGGCGACGGTCCTGTTGACCATCGGCCTGGCGCTGGCCGGCATCTTCGCCTTCTTCGTGCTGCCGGTTTCGCCGCTGCCGCAGGTGGACTATCCGACCATCTCGGTGTCGGCCAGCCTGTCGGGGGCCAGCCCCGAGACCATGGCCTCCAGCGTCGCCACGCCCCTGGAGCGCCGCCTGGGCGTGATCTCCGGCGTCAACGAGATGACCTCGCAGAGCTCGTCGGGCTCGACCCGGGTGACCCTGCAGTTCGACCTCAACCGCAAGATCGACGGCGCCGCGCGCGAGGTGCAGGCGGCCATCAACGCCGCCCGCGCCGACCTGCCGGCCACGCTGCGCAGCAATCCGACCTACCGCAAGATGAACCCGTCGGACGCGCCGGTGATCATCCTGGCCCTGACCTCCGACACCAAGACCCCCGGCCAGATCTACGACGCGGTGTCGAACGTCGTGGCCCAGCGCATCTCGCAGGTGAAGGGCGTCGGCGACGTCGAGATCGGCGGCGGCTCGCTGCCGGCCGTGCGGATCTCGGTCAACCCGTTCCTGCTCAACAAGTACGGGGTCAGCCTGGAGGACGTGCGCGCGGCCATCCAGTCGGCCAACGCCAACCGCCCCAAGGGCGCGGTCGAGGGCGACGGCAAGCGCTTCCAGATCTACACCTCCAGCAGCGGCCGCAAGGCGGCCGACTACGCCGGCCTGCTGGTCGCCTGGCGCGGCGAGGCGGGGGTCAAGCTGTCGGACGTGGCCAGCGTCACCGACAGCGTCGCCGACACCCGCACCATCGGCCTGTTCAACGGCAAGCCGGCGATCATCGTGCTGATCACCCGCCAGCCGGGGGCCAACATCATCGAGACCGTCGACAGCGTGCGCGCGGCCCTGCCCGAGCTGCGCGAACAGCTGCCCGGCGACATCAACGTGCAGGTGGCCAGCGACAGCACCAACTCGATCCGCGCCTCGCTGCACGAGATCGAGGTCACCCTGCTGATCTCGATCGTGCTGGTGGTTCTGGTGGTCAGCGCCTTCCTGCGCAGCGGCCGGGCGACCTTCATCCCAGCGGCGGCGACCATCGTCTCGCTGCTGGGCACCTTCGGGGTGATGTACCTGCTGGGCTTCTCGCTCAACAACCTCAGCCTGATGGCGATCACCGTGGCCACGGGGTTCGTCGTCGACGACGCCATMGTCGTGCTGGAGAACACCCAGCGCCACATCGAGGCGGGCATGGACCGCTTCAAGGCCGCCACCCTGGGCGCGCGCGAGGTCGGCTTCACGGTGCTGTCGATCAGCGTCTCGCTGGTGGCCGTGTTCATCCCGCTGCTGTTCATGGGCGGCCAGGTGGGGCGGCTGTTCCGCGAGTTCGCCGTCACCCTGTCGGCGGCGGTGCTGATCTCGCTGGTCATCAGCCTGACGACCACGCCAATGATGTGCGCCTACCTGCTCAAAGCCCGTCCCGAGGGCCACAAGGAAGGCCGCATCGCCCGCGTCTTCGAGCGGATGTTCGACAGGATCCAGGCGATCTACGCCCACTCGCTGGACTGGGCGCTGCACGCCAAGCCGCTGGTGATGTTCATGCTCGTGGCGGTGATCGGCATGACCATCTGGCTCTACATCGCCGTGCCCAAGGGCTTCTTCCCCCAGCAGGACAACGGCCAGCTGATGGCCGGCATCCGCGCCGACCAGAGCGTCTCGTTCCAGACCATGGAGCAGAAGCTGCGCGCCGTGGTCGAGATCATCCGCAAGGACCCGGCGGTGGACACCGTGGTCGGCTTCACCGGCGGCGCCCGGGCCGGCGGCGGCTTCATGTTCGTCAATCTCAAGCCCGCCAGCGAGCGCAAGGAGAAGGGCAGCGCGGTGATCGCCCGCCTGCGGCCGCAACTGCAGAAGGTGACGGGCGTCTCGATCTTCCTGAACCCGGTGCAGGACCTGCGCATGGGCGGCCGGTCGAGCAACTCGACCTACCAGTACACCCTGACCAGCGACTCCAGCGACGCCCTCAAGGAATGGGCGCCGAAGCTGGCCGAGGCGATGAAGGAGCATTCCGACGTCATGACCGACGTCGACAGCGACCAGTCGGAAAACGGCGTCGAGACCTTCGTCACCATCGACCGCGACAGCGCCTCGCGCATGGGGGTCACGCCCCGGGCGGTGGACAACGCCCTCTACAACGCCTTTGGCCAGCGCCAGGTCGCGACGATCTACGAGGACGTCAACCAGTACTCGGTGATCATGGAGTGGCAGCAGCAGTTCGCCCAGGGCCCCGAGGCGCTGAACGACGTCTATGTGCCGACCTCGGCCAGCGGCTCGACCACCACGTCGAGCAGCAGCGGGGCGGCGGTGAACCCGTCGCTGCGCGACGCCTCCACCGGCTCGGCGCTGAACACCACCGCCACGCCGATGACGCCGCTGACGGCCATCGCCAGCGTGGCCCAGAGCGCCACCCCCACCAGCGTCAACCACCAGAACGGCGAGCTGGCGACCACCGTGTCGTTCAACCTGCCCGAAGGCGTGTCGCTGTCGCAGGCCCAGGCGGCCATCACCCAGGCCGAGGCCGACATCGGCCTGCCGACCAGCGTGCGCGGCAGCTTCCAGGGCAGCGCCCGCAGCTACAACGAGCAGATGAAGCAGCAGCCGTTCCTGATCGCGGCCGCCATCGTGGCGATCTACATCGTGCTGGGCATCCTCTACGAGAGCTACGTCCACCCGGTGACGGTGCTGTCCACCCTGCCGGCCGCCGGCGTCGGGGCGGTGCTGGCCCTGCTGATCTTCAACATGGAGTTCTCGATCATCGCCCTGATCGGGGTGTTCCTGCTGCTGGGCATCGTCAAGAAGAACGCCATCCTGATCATCGACTTCGCCCTGGAGGCCCAGCGCGGCCGGGGCCTGACGGCGATCGAGGCGGTGCGGGAGGCCAGCCTCCTGCGCTTCCGTCCGATCCTGATGACGACCCTGGCCGCCGCCCTGGGCGCCCTGCCCCTGGCCATCGGCTTCGGCGAAGGCGCCGAACTTCGCCGGCCGCTGGGCATCACCATCATCGGCGGCCTGATCGCCAGCCAGCTTTTGACCCTCATCACCACCCCCGTGGTCTACGTCTATCTCGACCGCCTGCGCGGCAAGCGGCGCGACGAGCGCGACCTGACCCACATGCCCTCCGCGCCGGAGCTCGCCCGATGACCGCCCGCCTGCTGACCGCCCTGCCCCTGCTGGCGCTCGTGACCGCCTGCTCGACGACGCCGGCCTACGAGACGCCAAGGCTGGCCTCGCCCGCGCCCGCCATGTGGAAGGCGATGGACGGCTGGAAGGCCGCCGCCCCGGCCGACCACCTGGACCGCGGCGACTGGTGGACCCTGCTGGGCGACGCCCAGCTGAACGCCCTGGCCGAGCGGGTGAAGGTGGACAACCAGACCATCGCCGCCGCCGAGGCCGCCTATCGCCAGGCCCGCGCCCTGGTGAAGGAGCAGCGCGCATCGCTGTTCCCCAGCATCGACCTGTCGGCCTCGGGCACGCGCTCGGGCGGCGGCGGGACCAGCAGCGCGCCCGGCGCCGGCGGGGCCACCAGCTCGGGCGACACCAAGCGCTACGCCGCCAGCATCGGCGCCAGCTGGGAGCCCGACGTCTGGGGCCGTATCCGCGCCTCGATCGGCAACGCCGACGCCAGCGCCCAGGCCAGCGCCGCCGACCTGGCGGCCGCCCAGCTGTCGGCCCAGGGCGAGCTGGCGACCAACTATCTGGGCCTGCGCCAGAGCGACATCGAGATCGCCCTCGTCCAGGCCAGCGTCGAGGGTTACCGGCGCAGCCTGAAGATCACCCAGAACCGCTACGACGCCGGGATCGCCCCGCGCTCGGACGTGCTGCAGGCCCAGACCACCCTGGCCAACGCGCAGTCGAGCCTGGAGGGCCTGACCCAGACCCGCGCCACGTACGAGAACGCCATCGCCGTGCTGGTCGGCCAGCCGGCCAGCGGCTTCCGCATCGCCGCCGATCCGAACTGGACGGCCAGCGTGCCCGAGATCCCGGTCGGCCTGCCCTCGGCGCTGCTGGAGCGCCGTCCCGACGTCGCCGCCGCCGAACGCCGCGTGGCCGCCGCCAACGCCCAGATCGGCGTGGCCCGCGCCGCCTACTTCCCGACCTTCACCCTCAGCGGCAGCGGAAGTTCGACCGCCAGCGTGCTGGGCGACCTGTTCTCGGCCTCGGCCAACACCTGGTCGCTGGGGCTGTCGGCGGCCCAGACCCTGTTCGACGCCGGCGCCCGCAAGGCCCAGGTCGCCCAGGCCCGCGCCTCGTACGACGCGGCCGCCGCCGACTATCGCCAGACCGCGCTGACCGCCTTCCAGGACGTGGAGAACCAGCTAACGGCGGTGCGGGTGCTCGAGCGCCAGTACGCCCTGCTGGAGACCGCCTCCAAGGCCGCCGACCAGACCGAGCAGATGCTGCTGAACCAGTATCGCGCCGGCCAGGTGGCCTATACCGACGTCGTCACCGCCCAGGCCTCGGCCCTGTCGGCCCGCCGCGACCTGGCGTCCGCCCGCATCTCGCGCCAGACCGCGGCGGTGGCCCTGGTGCAGGCGATCGGCGGGGGGTGGACGGGTCTGTGAGGCCCTGCGTCCTTCGAGGCTCCCCTTCGGGTCGCACCTCAGGATGAGGACCCTATTGCACTGACCTCCTCATCCTGAGGCGCCCGCGCAAGCGGGCCTCGAAGGACGCAGGGCCCCTCGCCCCCTACCCCGCCGACGTTTCCATCGCGACGCGCAGCTTGCGCAGGGCGGCGGCGAGTTCGGTCTTGGCCCCGGCCAGCGCCCCGCCGTTGCGCACCGCGCGGCGGGCGTCGGCCATCGCGCCGCGGTTGATCTGCTCGGCCACCTGGCCGGCGATGCGGTGGAAGTCGCGATGGGCCTCCAGGCAGTGAAGGTGCAGGTGGCTGCCGGGCATGCGCCTGTGGCCCTCGCCGTGCAGCCACTGGCCGGCGGCGCAGGTCCGCTCGGCCCGGATCGCGGCGGCGTCGACCTTGCCGCCCGCCGCCATGGCGGCCTCCAGGTCCTCGCAGATGCGGTTGTGAAACGTCGTCTGTTCCAGGAAGTCCATGAGCACGCCCCACGCGCATAGCCAGCGGAAGCCGGGGGCATGGCGGCTGTCGGTTTCGCCAGTGTTGCGGCAAGGTTGCGGTTTGAAGAAACCGTCCCGCAGCCCGCCCGCGCATCTGCTTTAGGAGCAGAGGGTCGAAGGACAGCCGGCGATATCGCGGCGCGTCCCGCGCGAAACACGCACGCAACACCCACCCGCATGATCGTGGTCAGGAGTGAGTGCGCATGACCCGAACCGAAGACGACGTCCGCGAAGCCGCCGCCTGGCTGGAGCGCCTGCGTTCGCCCGAAGCCGGGCAAGGCGACCAGGAGGAGTTCGAGACCTGGGTGGCCCATCCCCGCCGCCGCGACGCCTTCGAGGCGGTCAAGGCCGTCGACGCCGAAATCACGAGCTGGGATCCGCCGGCGCCGCTCTCGCCCTGGCCGATCCTCGGGGCCCTGGCGCTGGGGGCCGGGGGACTGATGGCGGCGGCGGGCCTGCTGATCCACTGAACGCGAAAAGGGCGCCGGCCCGCCAAGACCGGCGCCCCGCCTCGCCGCCGCCGGGGCTGACTGGGCGGCGAGCACCGGACGCGCAAAGGGGGAGAAGCGCGCCCGGGACTTCGATCGAACCTAGAAGCGCTTGCGGATGCCCACGTAGTAGGAGCGGCCGAGCACGTCGTAGTTCTGCGGGTCGTAGTTGCCCTCGGTGTCGCCCACCTGCGGCGGAGCCTTGTCGAACAGGTTGTTGACGCCGAAGCGCAGGGCGGTGTCCCAAGGCAGCTCGACGCGGCCGTTGAGGTCGAAGGCGTTGTAGGCCTTCACGCCGCGCGAGGTGCTGGTCGGGGTGACGACCTTGGCCGAGTTCTCCATGGCCTCGATCCAGCGCCAGCGCAGGCCCAGGCTAGCCGGACCCCAGGTGTAGGTGCCCGAGGTGACCGACTTCCACTTCGGGTGAGCGGTGCCGGCGGTGCTTTCCACGCCCGTGCCGATGGTGCCGACATAGTCGTAGACCGGCGCGCCCGGCAGGTTCTGGATCTTGAACTTGTCGGTGTAGCCCAGGGCCACGTTCAGGGCGAAGGAGCCCGGGATCATGTCCAGGGCGCTGTCGGCGAAGTCGAAGCTCCAGTCGACCTGCACGTCGACGCCGGTGGTCTGGAACTGGCCCAGGTTCAGCAGCGGCTGGACGGGATTGGTCGGCACGCCGCTGGCCGAGTTACGGGTCAGCAGCGAGCAGTAGTAGTTGTTGGGGTCGTAGGTCGGGTTGGAGCCGCCCGAGTTGAAGCAGAACTGGAAGGCGTTGACGATCGACAGGCTGCCGATCGCGTCCTTCACCTTGATGTCGTACCAGTCGATCGAGGCCGTCAGGCGGCTGAGCAGCGGCGTGTCGAACGGCGAACGCAGGACCGCGCCGAACGAGTAGGTGTCGGCGGTTTCTTCCTGCAGGTCCGGGTTGCCGCCGGTGAGGGCGAACACCTGGGCCGTACCCAACTGGTAGCTGTCGATGATCGCGGTCGGCACGCCCTGCGCCAGGCAGAGGCTGCGCACGGCCGCGGCGTTGGCGCCGGTGCGGTACGACGAGCGCACGTCGCAGGGGTCGCCGTTGGTGGTGGTCGACGAGGCCGTGCCGATGGCCACCGAGCCGGTCGAGACCGGCGCGTAGAGCTCGCCGACGCTCGGGGCGCGGATGGCGCGGTTGTAGCCGCCGCGCAGGCGCACCGGCTCGACGATCTTCCAGTCGAAATCGGCCTTGTAGGTCTGCACCCCGCCCACCGAGCTGTAGTCGGAGTAGCGGTAGCCGAGGTCGAGGTTGAACTCCTGGATGAACGGCAGGTCCTTCAGGACCGGCACCAGCAGTTCGCCGTAGACTTCATAGGTGTCGACCGAGCCCGAGGCGTCGCGCAGCACGCTGTAGCCCAGGATGTCGCTGGTGCCGTCGGGCTGGTTCAGCTGGCTGTCGGGCTTGAAGGTGTATTCGTTGGAGCGGTAGTCGGCGCCCGCGGCGAACTTCACCGTGCCGGCCGGCAGGTCGAACAGCGAACCGGAGACGTTCACCTCGACCATGCGCTGCTCGAGGGTGTTCTGGTTCAGGGTGCGGCGCGACATGTAGCGGGCGCACTCGGCCGACGGCGTCAGATTGCCGAAGGGGTTCCAGCCGCCGGCGCAGTACTCGGTGCCGCCGGTCGGGCTGTTGAGCAGGCGCGAGATGGCGCTGGCGCTGGCGCCGCCGGTCTGTTCGTTGTCGAACTTGGCGCGGCTGAACGAGACGTAGCCGTCCCAGGTCCAGTCCTTGAAGCCGGTCTCGCCAGACAGGCCGTTGGTGAACTGGAAGACGTCGTAGCTGTACTTCTGGATGCGCGGACCCAGGATATCGAGCGCCTTGTAGAAGGTGAAGGCGGCGTTCGGGGTCGGGCGCGAGGCCAGGATCGGACGGAAGTCGGTCGGGATGAACGGGTTGGTGACCGGAACGGTCAGGCCGTAGACGTTCGAGGCCAGGGTCGGGTTCGACACGCCCACCGAGACGTAGTCGGTGAAGGTGAACTGCGAGAAGAACTTCAGATTGTCGGTCAGGTCGTAGTCGACCTTGGCGAACACGGCGTAGCGGTCGAGGTCCGACTGCATCGAGCTGCCGTTGTAGCCGAAGTTCACCTGCTGGGAGGTGCCGGCGGCGTTGGCGTTGACGATGTAGGCGTTGTCGGTCTGCGGGTCGCGGAAGTTCAGGACCGGCACGCCCGAGGTCGAGAACAGGGTCTGGTCGGTGTTGAAGCCGATCTGGCCGGTGTAGCGGCCGGCGCTGTTGCCGGTGAGCGCGGCGGTGCCGTAGGTCCCCTGGAACAGGCTGTTGATCGAGGCCAGGGTCGGCAGGTTGGCGCCGAACAGCACCGTGCCTTGCGGGATGGTCGACAGGCCCGGCGCCGAGGTGCGGAAGATGTAGTAGTCGCGGGCGCTCTGCAGGGCGCGGTCACGGTTGGTGTAGTCGAACGACAGCACCGCCCGGCCGCGGCCCTCGGCGAAGTCCGAGCCGCCGGTGATCGAGAAGCGGAACGACTCCGCGTCGCCCTTCTCGGAGATGCCGTACTGGGCGTCGGCGGTCAGGCCGTTGAAGCTGCGCTTGAGCTTGAAGTTGACGACGCCGGCCGTGGCGTCCGAGCCGTAGGCGGTGGAAGCGCCGCCGGTGATGACTTCGACGTTCTCGATCAGGGCTTCGGGGATGATGTTGAGGTCGACCGAACCATCGGGGTTGGACGGCTGCAGGCGACGGCCGTCGAGCAGGATCAGGGTGCGCTTGGCGCCCAGACCGCGAAGGCTGGCGTAGGACTGGCCGCCGTTGAGGCCCGTGCTGGTCGAGCCGGTGTTGCCCTGGCCGAACGAGCCGGTGAACTGCGGCATCTGCGACAGGGCCTTTTCGACCGTCACCTGGCCGGTGGCCTCGATGGCGGCGGCGCCGACCGTCTGGATCGGGCTGTTGGCGACGTAGTCCTGGCGGGCGATGCGCGAGCCGGTGACGACGACGGCCTCGACGGCCTGGGGCTCTTCGGGGGCCGCGGCCTCCTGGGCGTGGGCGACGCCGAGCATCAGCGCGCCATACGCGCAGCCGCCGGCCATCATCCGCTTCAAGGTCCTCGATCGCATACTTGCATCCCCTTTGGATTGGGTCGCGCCCCTCGCGCTTCCGATCCTCAAGACGCAGCCTGTTTCCGAACCCACACCTTCCCGACAACTTTTTGCCGTAGAGCCAAGTCACGGATTGGTAAGGGGAAAAATTTTTGCTTTCGGACGTGAGGAAACGCAGGTCGGCTGCGTCTTGATAGATGCGGGCCGCTCATGTCGGCCTCTTGAACAGAGCTACGGGACCGCCATGCCGGACGTGATCCAGATCCCCGCCGAACATTTCGAGCGATTGAAGAGCCGCCTGCCCGCCATCACCCGCGAGCACCTCAACAACGTCTACGGCATCAGCGAGACGACCTGGACCAAGCTGCGCCGTGGCGAGCCGATCAAGCGCGTCACCTGGGAGCGGCTGCTGAGCCGCTACGAGCGCCTGCAGAAGGCCGCCGCATCCTGACTTTCGCGCATCTGCGCTCCTGACACCGACGGGCCGGCCTCGCCGCGCCCGCTGTCCTTTCCTTTCCCAAAATCCACGCGCTTCACGGACGTCCCGGCGACGCCCGGCGCGTTCGCCGCGTGCGCAAAGGCTCCTTCATGAACAAACGCTTCGCCTATCTGATCGTCGGCGCGATGGTGCTGGGGGTGCTCGTCGGCTGGGGTTGCAACCAGTTCCTGGACGCCGAAGGGGCCAAGTCGGCCGCCTCGGGCCTGAGCTTGATCACCGACATCTTCCTGCGGCTGATCAAGATGATCATCGCGCCCCTGGTGTTCACCACCCTGGTGGCCGGCATCGCCCACATGGAGGACGCCGCCGCGGTGGGCCGCATCGGCGCCAAGACCCTGGGCTGGTTCATCGGCGCCTCGGCCGTGTCGCTGGTGCTGGGCCTCTTGATGGTCCACCTGCTGCAGCCGGGCCACGGCCTGCACCTGGTGGAAGCCGCCGTCTCCACCAAGCCGGCCGCCACCACCGAGGCCTTCGCCGTCTCCACCAAGCCGGCCGCCACCACCGAGGCCTT